>JAQICC010000036.1 GCA_027858735.1 Salinivirgaceae bacterium | reverse complement strand
ATAAGAAAGCTCCAAGAATGAGGCTTTCGCAGCATTGAAAATCAGGAGTCCCGAAATCTCGGGATGACTGGTTGAAATGCAAGAGTAACGAAATTATTGGAGTTTTCTTGCTGAGACTAGTTAGGATATAATCCAAATAGTCTATTGCAAAATCTATGAAATTTATGTACCCCTTTTATGGGCTCAATAAACATGAATATACATTGGTTTAAAATTATGTTACTTTTGCATTCAAGTGCTATTTTTAGGGTGTTTGGCCCTACAGATTCTTTTTGAATCCAAATATTACTTACCCCTTTTTGAAGGGCATTTTCTAAAAGATCATCGGTATAGTGTTTAGGTGTTAAAATAAGCAAACTTTCAAATGGTTCATTCACGTTCATAATACTGTCGTAGCATGGTATGCCATCAATTTCTGATGCAGCTGGGTTAATAGGTACAGCCTTAAAATTGCTTTCTATTAACAATTGAAAGACTTGATGTCCAAACTTTGTTTTATCGCGGGATACACCGGCTATTGCTATTTTTTTAGGTGCAAGGAATTGGTCGATTTGTGCTTTGTTTGCTTTCATATATTGTAAGGTTGGTTAGCTAAGAAACTGATTAAATTTAATCCTTAAGTTCTATTATGCGCCTTTTTTGAAATATTTTCGTTATTTTTTCAGTACGTAACGCTGCTATGTTCTTCAAAAATGCCATAATATTTCTTGAAAATGCATCATAATATATTACTAAAACAAAACTTAAACAGCTTCTAAGCCAAATATACAAAGTATGATTTGAATTATTATTTACTTGCAACAAAAATCTTTAGTTCCACTCCAAATTTTAATTTGTTTCAAGAAGCTTATTTTTACACTGCCAGATTCTACATATTTTTGAAATTTTGCAATATCAGGATCATTCGGTATCTTTTTACCCACCTTTTCAAGATGTTCCATTTTTTCGTAATGATGAATCATAAACCACTGTTTTTCTTCACTGCCTTTCGAGAGTTCAGTATCAATAAAACCCTCTTGCTTTAAATGGAAATTGTGTTCCAAAGTGTTTACAACCTCTACTATTTCTTCATCGGTAAAATTTACAAGTTTTTTAAACTCAATAATTTCTGTAATGCAATTTGCTTTCATATTTTTTGTTTTTGAATAAATAAAGTACAAAATTAAAAGTATTACCAATACTAGAATAGTACAAAAGCGACATGGCTATTTATTGAAAAAAGGAGATAGCCTTTAACGATGACTTATTATTTAAAAATTGTGAAGGTGTTTCTCCTGCAAAAGATTTAAAGTCACGAATAAAATGCATTTGATCAAAGTAGTGATTATCGAAAGCCAAGTCGCCTAATCGATCGTATTTTGTGTAAAGTGCCTGATTTAAGGTGTTTTGAAAGCGGTTTAAGCGTAAGTAGGTTTTAGGATTCATGCCCACTTGAACATTAAAGTTACGTTCTAATGTTCGTTTACTAATATTGATATTTTTGCAAAACTGATCCAAATTTGTTGATGTGCTTTGCATTTTAAAGGCATCAAAAACTTTTGAAAAACCTTCGTTGTTTTGATTAGAATCAAGCAAGTTCAATAGTCCTGCTTCAATACTTTTAAGTTTGTCATGCAATGTATTGGCATTAAGTATTTGCTCAAACCATTGATGGCTTAATTTGGGCACAAGATCGGATAAATTGATAATTTTATTTTTGAATTCGACTATTGGAATGCCTAAGATTGGGAACAAGCCAGTTGGTTTAAATGATACTCCAATGGTAAATAAATTTCCAGAAGGTTTTACCAATTTGAAGTTTTGTTTACTACTCAATCCGTAAAAGTATAAGTTGGGTAGTTTTTGTGGAGACCCAGTGTCATCTGTATAAAAGCTGTTACGAGATATATTGAAAATCAAATCAATATTTCGCATGGGCAGCATTTTGTGGTTTAAGTCAGTGTGATTGCAATCTATAACCCAAAAGAAATTGACATAATTATTTAAAGAATTATTGTTTGGATAGTATTTCTTAAGAGGAATGTATTGCATTTATTAAAACTGATTTATTATAGATGGATTATAATTTACACATAATTACTAATAATTGAAAGAAGCTTTTCAGGTATGAGAGGTTTTGAAATATAATTGACAAAACAATTTTCAAGTATTTTGTCCTTCTCATCTTCATGGGCAAAGGCAGTAACTGCGATAATTGGAATTGTATTGTTTATTTTACAAATAATAGAGGCGGCTTCTACCCCATCCATAACAGGCATTTTAATATCCATTAATACAATTATATTTTCATGGTTGCTTGTTTTTTCAATAAATTCAACTGCTTCTTTGCCATTTTTTGCCCATATAATATTCGCTTTTGTTTGTTTTAGAATATGTTCAATTAACTCGAAGTTTATGGGTTCGTCTTCAGCAACAAGCATCGTTTTTTTCGATAAGTATATATTTATTTTAAAAGGAACATTAACCTCTTCAATGATTTCTATTTCTTCAACTTCATTTTTTTTAGGCTTATTTGGAATGGAAAAATAGAAAGTTGTACCCTTGTTTAATAACGACTCAAGCCATATTTTTCCTTTCATTTGCGCTATCAGATTTTTACCTATAGTCAATCCAATTCCTGCTCCTCTATAGAGTGTGTTACCATCGGTTTCAATTTTATGGAAATGATCAAAAATGTTTTTAAAATTTGTTTCATTGATTCCAATACCGGTATCCGCAATAAAAAATTGGGGAATTTTATTAATCATTTTGTACCCGAAATTCACATAACCTTCATTGGTAAATTTAATAGCGTTATCTATTAAATTTGAAAATATTTGTTTAAATCTGGTTGGGTCGGTATGCAGCATTAACTTATTGGCAGAACCGTCTATCAATAGTTTAATTTCTATTTCTTTTTTATTATTTAAAGTATAATATTTTTCAAGTTCCTCAAGTATTTTATGAACATCAAACCATCCGTTAATAAAACGTAGCTGATTTGCTTCTATTAATGAAACTTCAAGGATATCATCGATTAGTACCAATAAAGAATTACAACTTTGCTTAATTAATTCAAAGAACCGTTTTTTATCTTTTTCTTTTAAATTATCGCTTATAAGCAAATGTGAGAAACCTACAATTGCATTCATTGGAGTTCTTATTTCGTGACTCATATTTGCTAAAAATGCTGATTTGATGCGGTCTGATTCTTCAGCCTTTTCTTTTGCTTTTTGTAGTTGCTGAGTACGTTCCGAAACAGTTTCTTCTAATTGATCTTTATTTTGAGCAAGGGTTTCATTTTGTTGTAAAATTTCCTCTTGGTGCTCTTCAAGTTTGGAATTAGCTGTTTCAAGCTGGATTTGTTGTTTACGAAGCTTTTTATTTAGTTTATGGAGTTCTCTTGTTCTTTCTTTAACCTTTTTCTTGAGTTTTTTCTTTTGTTCTTTAATTAGTTTAAAACGAATTTGAATAAAAATATAAATTAAGCCAATAAATACAATAAAAAAGCTTATTCTAAAAGCTAGTGTTTTCCACCAAGGAGGTAAAATTACAAGAGATACAGAAGCACCTTCATTATTCCAAACGCCATCGTTGTTGCAAGCTTTTACTCTAAAAGTATAGGTTCCTGCATCAATATTTGTATAGGTAGCTTTTCGTTCGGTTCCCACATGGCGCCAATTTTTATCAAAACCTTCAAGCATATAGGCATAGCTATTTTTTTCAGTCCCAATGTAATTAATCGCTACGTATTCAAAGCTAAATACAGAATGCTTGTAACTAAGTGTAATGGTTTGGGTTTCAAGTATTGATTTATCGATTACAGAATTAGGGGTATTTGGAGTTTGTGATTTGTTGAAAATTTGAAGATTTGTAATGTAAACCTTTGGAGGTACTTTGTTGGTTTTTATGCTATCTGGGTGAAATACATTAAATCCATTGTATCCCCCAAAATACATTTCACCTGATTTACTTAAAAAAGCTGCCTTTTCTTTAAACTTATTACCTTGTAAACCATTGTATGCATCAAATCTTGTATGCTCTTTAGTGGTTTCATTAAATTTAATAATTCCATTATATGATGAAAGCCATAAGTTGCCTTTTTTATCTTGTAAAATACCAACAATATGTGAGGGTAAGTTGTATAATTCAGAATATCTTAAAACACTAAAAGTATGGTCGCTTTCAACAATACGATCAAGCCCTTTTGAGTTGCCAAGCCAAATATTGTGTTCAGCATCTTCAAAAATAGTAAAGCAATAAAAGGAACTGATACTATTTTTGTCATCATCTTTAGGTTGAAACTCCACAACGGAATCATCATACATATATAGTCCAGAGTATGCTACAATCCATATTCGTTTTTTACTATCTTCAAATATATCGGCAGCGTACTTAATGTTAAAAAGATCGGTATTATACGTGCCCGGTTTTTTATGGTGGTAATACTCTTTCTTTTTAGGATTGTAAATGTGTAAATCGTTGTCGCCCTGACCTGCCAACCAAACATTACCATCTGAATCAATTTCAACATCTTTTAAATTTTTGTTTTGCAGCTTATTTAAGTTGCTATCAATAATTGACAGATCAGTAAATTCTTTGTTTGAAATTGAAAATTGCTTTAATCCTTCTTTCCAAGCTCCTGCATAAATTGAACCTTTTTTGTCTGCGCTTAGGTGGTTACAAACGGTTTCTTTGTTTTTGTTCGGTGTGTAAAACGAAAAAGTACCCATTTTTTGGTCAAGCATATTTATTCCATTATTGGTTCCTACCCAAATATTACCATTTTCGTCTTCGGTAAATGAACCTATTATATCATTGCTAAGGCTTTTTGCATCGTTTGGAATATTGCTAAAGTGTTTGAATGATTGCACATTATAGTTAAAATAATCGATGCCCCCAAAATGGGTTCCAAACCACATAGTATTCGTTGGATCTTCATAAATACAAGTAATCGTATTTGATGTAAGACTATATTCATTAGCTTTATCGTTTACAAAACGAATAAAATTATCGTTTTCAGGATTATAGAGTGATAAACCAGCATTTGAAGAACCAAACCACAAATTACTTTTACTGTCTTTGTAAATAACGTTTATCCAAGAGCTTGCTATCGTATTAAGATTATCATGGGAAGTATATTTTTTAAGTTTTTTACTTTCAACATTATATTTAAATAATCCAGACTCTTTCTGAGTAGTTCCAAACCATATGGTACTTTTATCAATAAAAAACCTTCGTATTGTATGATTTATAGGTTTTAGCTCGTTGTTTTGTTCGTACTTAAAGGTTTCAAACTTTTGTTTCCCCGAATCGTAATAGTATAATCCCAAATTGTAAGTACTTACAACTAATATGGTGTCGTTATACGAACCTATGGCACTTATGTCTTCCTCAAGGGCTTTCTCTGGTGCAATCGATACATGAGTAAAATTATCGGTTTTGCGATTATATTTTGCCAGTCCCTGATTTGTTCCAACCCAAATGGTTCCCTTATAATCTTTAAATAACCATGATATATATCTGCTAGGAACTCCTAATGTATCTCCTTCAATGTACGGATATTTTTTAAAATTATCTTGGGTGTAATTGTACCTGGCCAAACCTTTTTCATTGGTTCCGATCCAAATGCTGCCATCGTCATCTTCAACCATACACCAAATAAAATTATCGGGTAACGATGTGGAATCGTCATATTGATATACATATTGCTTAAACTCATAGCCGTTATACTTATTTAGTCCATCTTGGGTACCAAACCACAAAAAACCTTTTGAATCTTCCAATATGCATTCAATGTTGGCATTTGATAGGCCATTTTTATTAGATAAATGGTTGAATTTCAGGTTTGAATCTTGTCCAAGAGCGGCGTATTCAATAATAAATAACATTAATATGGCAATGCTCTTTCTAAACATAAAATTAGTCTCGTTAGATTATAAATATAATAAAAAATTGTGGGTAACAAATTTTATTTAAATGTGTATATATTAATTAGTGCTTGCCCGAAAACTCTAATCACTCTGATTATCAACAATATAATGTTAACAACTTCTTTGAATCTCATTTACAAAAGCTTGTGAGAAATAGTTAAAATGCTTAAATTTAGACTATTAACGTTTTGAGATTCGCAAGCGTTTTAGCAATAACTTGATAGATTGAAAATATGAGAATAAGATTCGAGCA
>JAQICC010000389.1 GCA_027858735.1 Salinivirgaceae bacterium | reverse complement strand
TATAAAATTAATAAAAACCTTAACAATGAAAGTGCCTGGGGTAAACTTAACTTAGATTTAGATATTATTCAAGATCAGTTTTTAACAAATTTTGCAAAGGACTATCCTACAATAACAAGTAAGGATCTGAAAATTTGTGCCTACATAAGAATGAATTTACCTAATGAGGAAATTGCCAGTCTATTACATATTTCGAGACGTAGTTTAGAAATGAGTCGCTATAGGATTCGAAAAAAAATAAAACTTGACCGAAAAACTCAACTTAATGATTTCATTTTAAGGTATTGAAATTTATTGAGTGTTACAGATAATATTATACCTGTATAATGATATAAATAGAAATATAATAATGGAGAAGAGCTTTTAAAGTTCGCTGAATGTTTTTCATCAAACAAGGCTTGCCTCAAAGAGTTGTCTGAAATCAAGGGAGCAGTGGATTTGATTGTCGCAAATGTAAGAAGATGAAACTTAGCGAAGGTAGCCTTATTGCTAGTGGTTCTGTTGAACATGATTTAATAGACAGGTAATTCGATGTAAAAATAGAATAACCTGAATATATTAATTAGCAACCTGAATATCCAAAACTATGAGTTCGAATTCGTGTTTCCTAAATCCCTTAATTCATATAATTTCCAACATATAGTTCCATCAATATGACTACGATTTTATGAACAACTATAAAATCAGGAATATAGCTTTTTAGACCCGTTACTTCATTTTCAATAATATCTCAGTAATTGTTCTGATCAAAAACTTCTTGTAGTTCTTTTACCATTGCATTATATTCACTTGTTATTCAACAGTATACTAAATTGAATTTCAAAATACTGTGATTTGCAAAATAATATGATTTGAGTTCTTTTGAATTGGTATTTATGCAAATTTTATGCAAACAAAACAAAAAAGCACCTGCTCAATTAAGTGCAAGTGCTTTGTTTTACTAGGGTGGGCCCACCTGGGCTCGAACCAGGGACCCCTTGATTATGAGTCAAGTGCTACTAACCAACTGAGCTATAGGCCCTACATGTATGTTAATCTTTGTATTTTCTCCAACAAATTAGGCTTACTAACCAATGCCGAAAAAATCTAAATTTTAATTTAGTTTTTTTTCGAGCATCCTCGATAAATTTTGAAATCATAGATTTCTGATTTATCGGGACTGAGCTATAGGCCCTACATATTATCTATTCGATAACTGT
Organism: Salinivirgaceae bacterium; assembly: GCA_027858735.1. Lineage (GTDB taxonomy): Bacteria > Bacteroidota > Bacteroidia > Bacteroidales > SZUA-534 > GH45. The sequence goes on along the minus strand of JAQICC010000389.1, from coordinate 23,188 downwards.
CCCGTAATTTGGGAGTGCAATTTTACGCAATTGTTAATTACTGGCCAAATAATTCGTCTACTTTTTAACCATAAAATTGAAATAATTTGTCAATTTCCATAAATGCCTCCTGCATATTGTCTCCAAAGGCTATAATACCATCTTCATGGCCGCCCAAAATCAATAACCTACATTCTTTATTTTCATGTAATAAACGAGTTATTTCAAGGGTCATTTCTGGAGTGCCATAGGGTACTGAACTATGAGTTGTTGGTAATTTTGTTTTATAGGTTTTCCACAAACCCTTATGGTGTATATGAATAACAGAATTTACTTCTGGGCAAATTTTATAAATAACTGCATGGCTCATACTTTCCGAACTTGCTGCTAATAAACCCATGCTCCATACGGTGTTTTGGGCTATGTTAACTTTTGTTACCAGCGATACTTGACCTGATTTCAATTGTTTAAGGTGACCGGTATTGGTGGATGAAATATAAAACGCAGAATCATTCTTTTTAGCGGAAATATTGCCAAAACCCGGACCATCTTGAATTTTACCAATCATATTCATATTGACGAGTTTGGTGCGGTACCGATTTAAGTCGTCTAAGAGATTTGCAGAAATTTCTATATTGATTTTTTCCAAAATACAATTGAATTTTATATATCCTTCATCCATAATTATTGGTATTCGGGGAATAATATTAAGATATCCTTTTCATTTGCTTTGCAAATGCCACGTTCGGTAATAAGTGCAGTAACCAATCGGGCAGGGGTAACATCAAATCCGTAATTAGCTACAGTTGTTGATTCAGGCATTAAATGAGCATTCTTTACAATGCCATCAACGAAACACTCCATTTGTAAAACTTCATCACCATGGCGCTCTTCTATGGGTATATTTTTTATACCATCAGTCATATTAAAGTCTATTGTTGATGATGGTAACGCTACATAGAACGGAATATTATTATCAAAAGCAGCTAATGCTTTTAAGTAAGTTCCAATTTTATTTGCTACATCGCCATTTAATGTAGTACGATCGCTACCTACAATAACCATATCGACCAGACTATGCTGCATTAAATGGCCACCAGTATTATCAGCAATTACTGTATAGGGAATATCGGCACTTTGCAATTCCCATGCTGTAAGGCGGGCACCCTGATTTCGCGGTCGGGTTTCATCAACCCAAACATGTACAGGAATACCTTTTTGTTGGGCTTTGTAAATTGGAGACAATGCTGTACCCCAATCAACACAAGCCAACCATCCGGCATTACAATGGGTTAATATGTTTACCGTTTGCTTGCCGTTTTTGAAATAAATATCTTCAATTAGGGATAAGCCAAAGTGTCCTATATTGCTACAATTTTTAATTTCTTGCTTTTCCCTTTCTATTGCAAATTCTAAAGCCAGATCGCAAAGTTTTGAAGTTTCAATATTCTCCACAAGTTTTTGTGAGATGGCATCTACGACATATTCCAAATTAACTGCTGTGGGCCTCGATGATTTTAAGTAATCAGCACTATCAACAATAAACTCTTTTGATGTTTTATTTGGATTGGTTTTTATTGCAATATATAAACCATATGCAGCAGTTACTCCAATAAGAGGAGCGCCTCGCACCACCATCTCCTTAATCGCCCAAAAACATTGCTCCAATGTATTTAGTTCAATAGTCTCAAAACTAAATGGTAGTTTTCTTTGGTCAATTACCCAAATTTTATCTGTGTCGGTTTCGTACCAAATTGATTGAAAGGCTTTATTGTTAACTTTCATTATGCTGGTTTTATTACGGTATAAAAATAGAATTCGTAAAGTTACATTATTATATTTGCCTCAATAATTGCAAAATAAAAAACTTAATCAGTAATGGTAAATCTTAATCAGTTCGACACAATAATTTTCGATTTTGGCGGAGTAATCTTCGATATTGATCCTGAACGCACGAAGAGTGCTTTTATGAAGCTTTATGGTAAAGAGAAATTCAATCAGGTTATGGAAAGTGGTTTGCTTTGGGAATTTGAGAAGGGAGAATTTACAAAAGAACAACTTTTCGAGAAAATTGAAACCATAACCGGAATTTCAATTGATGAAGAAATTTTTCTTCGTGCCTGGAACGCTATGCTTGTTGATTATAAACCAAAACGAATTGAAAGAATTAGATTGCTGGCGAAATCGCACAAGCTTTTGTTGCTAAGCAATACCAATGAATTACATTACGAATTTTTTTCAAATAAGCTGATGCATGAATATGGAGTTGCTTTTACGGATTTGTTTAGTAAAGTTTATTTGTCGCACGAAATGGGATTAATTAAACCAAACTTAGAATTTTTTAAGCAAGTGTTGATTGAGCAAAATCTTAATCCTGAAAAAACGCTGTTTATTGAAGATACGAAGGAAAATGCAGAAGCTGCCAGCAAGGTGGGCATCGAAACTTTGCTTATTCCTAGAAATGGAAATTTTTATAACTACTTTATATTAGAATAATATTTTGTTTATAAAATTTAAACAGCTACCTATAAAAGTGAGAATTACTTTTTCTTAAATGTTTCGGTTTTAGTACCGTAATTTAAAAAATAGTCCCCTTTTCCAAGTTTACTAATATTAACTCTGGCAGCCAAGCCTTTCATTTTTAGGTTACCGAAATAATCGTAAATTTCAAACATGGTTTCGCGCGAAAATACAATTTCGGTGGTGGGTCTAAGCGGCTCAAATGTTACCGGTGGTAGCATTGAACGTATTCTAATTTCAGAGCTATAGCGAGGTTTTCTTGTGTAGTCTATTTGTTTTAATCTAAAACGGTTATTTCCTGAATGCGGATGAACCTGACATGAATATTTGTTGGCTTGGGCTGTGCCTTTACCTTCCACTTCCCCAACTTTTACCCATTTATTCCAGCGAAATTGCTCAATAATAAACGGAAGAGATCCGCTTTCGTTGGTTGAGGTCCATGTTAACATACCATTTCTATCAATTTTGGCCAAGGATGCCTTATAAGTGCTTTGCGGTTTTAAAACTTCCGGATTTATAACTTTTGGCAAACAACCATCTTTATGTTTTATGCTAATAACAAGTTTATCTCCTTTTTTAAATTGAAATACCGTTAAGTCTACTTCAAAAGCACTTGAGTTTATTTCGTCGGTAGTTAATTGTCCGTTTACGGTTACTTCAAAAACACAAAAACCAACACCCGATGAAGCAAATGGGTTCATTACATAAATATTTTTGCCTTGATATACTCCCTTCAGTACAATTTCACCTGAGGCAAACACTGTAAAAGTGGATAATACAAAAAGTACTAAAGCGAATACTTGTTTCATTTTAATGTTTTTAATCCTGGGGCAGGGAATCACCTGCTTTTCAAATCAATTATTTGGTTTCCTATATTGTTTTCAATTTATTCAAAGAATACTTTATTCCCAAAAGGCTAAAATTCTCGAACACCAAAACTAATACAAATATTTTTTTTATAAAAATCTCAATTCGTTAAACTTAAGGTATTTTATCCAATAACGTTCAAAAATCTTCTTAATTTATCATGAATTAGTTTGTTGTCGTTGTTTTAAGGCGCTTTTTTGCATATCATAATTTATTATTGATTTAGTATGTAATTTAATTGCTTAAGCTATTCAAGGTTGAATAATTTTAGTATTTTGCGGAAAAATTAGAGATATTATGACAGCTTTATATATACATTGGAATGTAAATCCTGAGATTTTTACTATTGGAGATTGGGGACCACGTTGGTACGGTGTATTATTTGCATTAGGTTTTGTTATTGGATATTATATAATGCTTAAATTCTTTAAGAAGGAAGGCATTAAGCAAGAGGTTTTAGACAGCCTTACAATGCATATTTTTCTAGGCACGCTTATTGGCGCTCGCCTTGGGCATTGTTTGTTCTATGAACCAAGCTACTATTTATCTAATCCAGTAAAAATATTAATGGTATGGCAAGGGGGTTTAGCTAGCCATGGTGCTGCCGTTGGAATTCTAATTGCTCTTTTTCTATTTATAAAAAAACAGAAAAAGCCCTTTATTTGGATAATGGATAACGTAATGATTGTTATTCCCTTTGCCTTGTTCTGTATTCGATTGGGGAATCTAATGAATTCTGAAATATATGGACATGTTACAAATTTACCATGGGGGATTATTTTTGAAAGGAATGGTGAAACGGAACCCAAGCATCCCACCCAACTTTATGAAGGATTAAGCTACCTCCTTATATCTGTATTAATGTATTATTTAGCAGAATACAAGAATGCTAAGGAGCAAAAGGGACTTATATTCGGATTGTCTTTTATTCTTCTTTTTTCGGCCAGATTTTTGATAGAGTTTGTGAAAGAAAATCAAGTTGATTTTGAAAAAACAATGACCCTGAATATGGGACAGCTTTTAAGTGTACCATTTATTTTACTTGGATTTGTGATTTTAGTCCTATCGTTTAATAAAAAGTTAGGCAAAGGATGAAGCAGTTTGTGGCATTTGTTTTAATCGTTCTTTCAATAGCATCATGTAAAAAGGAAGATGCTTTGGATGTAGTGCTACCGGGAGAATATTTTCCGGCATATCCGGGTTCTCAGTGGTTTTATTCAAATGGTGAGCGTTCATGGGTACATACCAGCTATATGCCGCACAGCTATGAGACTGGCGAAACAACAGAAAGAACCACAGAAAAATTAGTACCTTATATTGATGGGGAGTATTTATATAAATATGAAATCACTCAAAAATCTATTACAATGCCAGTTAAGAAGCTTCTTGACGAGAGTGTAGTTACAGCTTGGCTGGTTAATGATGGAGATGGAAGAGAAGTATATCGAAAAACCACAGAAAAAACCGACACCTTGGTTATTAAAGTTCCTGATGATGGATCTATAACAGATACTTTTTATACAGATATTGTTGTTGTTGTGGAGTATACTGCTGTAAATGGTATTAATGGTTGGCATAATAAAGAGTATTATGCTAAGAATGTTGGACTTGTTCAGGTTGAAGTAAATAATCCGAACGATACTCTCGGAGCCATTATTGAAAAACAACTAATTGATTATAAAATAAATAACTAATATGAATTTCCCGTTTTCATATACGGGCGAATTGGTTTTTTATAAACCAGAAGAGTTTAATACCCAACACTTTGTAGAACAGATTAAAGACAAGGTAAATCTTTTAAATACTAAAGGTGAGAGAATCACTTTTACAGACAGTATTTCTTATTCAAAATTGCCGATAAAAATTAATTTAACAGTTCATGATGATAACACTTCAATACATTGTCGATACAAAATAAGTTTACTTGAAAATAATATTGCCTTGTTATTTTCAATTGTTTTCGCAAACTTCTTTTTCTATTTTCAATCAACTTTCTTAGCTCTTACAGTCTTAGTTTTAGGAGTAGTTTTTTATACATTGAATGCAGCTAAAATTTCAAGAAACATTAAAGCACTTATTTATACGGTAATCGGTATAAACTCCGATTTTGATACAAGTGAATTATGGCATCAGCAACAGCAATGGATGAAAGATAAAAACTTATGTCCGGCTTGTGGGGAACTAAAAAATAACCATTCAAATATTTGCGTAAATTGCGGTTTGTATTTTAGCACGAAAAAGCCCAATATCGATCAAGTTAATATTAGCAGCTTACAAAAAACCGAACTAAATTATAAGATTACTAAAAAAAAGGAATGAGAAAAATTACCGCAAATATTATTTTTCCGGTTTCATCTGCTCCTTTAAATGATGCCTATCTTGTTTTGAACGACAAAGGGCTAGTTATTGATATAGTTAACTATAATCGGAATCAGGAAGAGGTTGAAGGACTTGAATATTACAGTGGAATATTGGTGCCTGGTTTTGTAAATGCGCACTGCCATTTAGAATTGTCGCACTTAAAGTCGGATATTGGCGAAGGCTTAGGCTTAAAACATTTTGTAAAACAAGTACAGAAAATACGTAACAAACCCCCCGAAATAATTGAAAGAAGTATAGATACGGCATTACGATATATGTGGTCGCGTGGAATTAACGGCCTGGCCGATGTAGTGAATAGTTCTGTTGGATTAGAACAAAAGAAAAAGTCACAAATTCAAATATATAATTTTATTGAACTGTTTAACGAAAGCGGCAAAGCAACCGATGAGATACTAAATTATGGTAACTATATCTATACTGCTTTGACGGAGGCAAATCAAGTAGCAAGTTTTGTTCCACATTCAATGTATGCTACCAATCGCGAACTTTTAAAAGGAATTTGTGGGCTTACTTTGAATGATGATATTGCTACCATGCATTTTTTAGAAAGCCATTGGGAATCAAATCTCGTTGTAGATAAGATAATTGGCTATTTAAAAGGTTTAAAATGCTTTGAAAAGATTTTGCTGGTTCATAATTTAAATCTTAATCAAGAGATTTTGGAACAAATCCGAATGGATAAAGATTTATTTGAGAAGCTGTTTTGGGTAGTTTGTCCAAATTCAAATCAGTATATTAATCGTGAATTACCCACGGTTTTGGAGTTTTATAAGGAGCGACTCAACATATGTTTTGGAACCGATAGTTTAGCTTCAAATCACCAATTATCCATTCTTGATGAGATGAAGACGATTGCCATAAATTTTTCTGATCTACCTTTTGATTCAATTCTGGAATGGGCCACTATAAATGGGGCAAAAGCCCTGGGTATGGATAATAATTTAGGAAGTTTTGAAAAAGGCAAACAACCAGGAGTGTTATTAATTGAAGGATTTGATTTTAAGAAGAATCAGTTAACCCAAAGCTCAGAAGTTATTCGTCTTGTTTAAAATCAATTGCATTATTCAATGCCCTTCTCTTTTAATATTTTTATTAGCGAAGGCGTATAATATGAAATAAATTGAGGGTAAAATTCTTTTAAATAGTTGTAGAGGTCCACGAATTTCTGTTCAGAACCCGATTCCACATATTCATCTTTAAAGTTCCTGATTTTAGCGGCAAATTGCTTATGCTTTTCACGAAAACAGGAGTAATCTACATTGTCTATACTATTGGCAAGCATCTTTTCTTTATAAAGATATTCCTCCATAAAATGCAATAGAGCGAAAAACAATAGCTTGCCCTTTTCCTTAATTAGTTTTTGAGAAATGCATTCTCCCAGTTCGTTAATAATGGTTAAAAACCGTTTGTGTTGTTTGTCAACTGTCAATAAACCAACACTATATCGGTTATTCCAAGCAATTAGTTCTACATCCATAAATCAAATTTAGGGCATTCAAATGCCTATCAAAATGACTTAAATCATAAAATCTTTTCCTTTTTATTGTCATGAAACATAAAATAGGTGTAAACAAAGTCAGGATATCAATATATTTGTACTTAATGCAACAAACCGAAACCATACTTTTTGCCCCACTTAATTGGGGTTTGGGCCATGCCACTCGTATAGTACCGTTAATAAAAAAGGAAATTGAAAAAGGGAACACCATTATAATTGCTGCCGAAGGCAATGGTTATAAATTCCTTAAACAGGAATTTCCAAATTCAACCTTTATTCATATTCCTGGATTTAGAGTCAGATATGCACCAAAACCCTTTTTCCTTTTGGGTTTGATTTTTCAGATGCCTTTTTTTGGTTTATCATTTATAGGGGAGCATTTTAATTTAAAGAAAGTGATTAGTCAATACAATATTACCACCGTAATTTCCGATAATAGGTACGGCTTGTGGAGTAATAAAGTCAGGAGCATCTTAATTACACATCAGCTTTTTATTCAACTACCTAAAAGTATAAAATGGCTGGAGCCTATATTGCATAATCTTACCCGTAAGCTTGTCAATAAATTTACCGAGTGTTGGGTACCCGACTATGAAAATATTAGTAAAAGCCTATCAGGGTTGTTATCACATGGAATTTCAATCCCTAAAAATGTGAGATATATTGATCCCTTATCTAGGTTCGTAGATAGCCATATTCAATTACCTAAAAGTAATTTAAAAACGTATGAAGTTTTGGTTTTAATTTCTGGACCGGAACCCTATAGAACCCTATTTGAAAACGAAATGACTGAAAGGGTTTCTAATAAAAATGACCAGGTATTAATGGTTTGTGCTAAACTAAATAATTATTCAGAATTATATCAAAGCAAATATTCAAATATCACAAAAGTGCCACATCTACCAACAACTGATTTGTATTTTTATTTAAAAAGGGCAAACAATATTATAGCACGCAGTGGTTACTCAACCATTATGGATTTGCATGTTCTGGGGCTCAAAGCGGAATTAATACCCACACCAGGGCAAACCGAGCAAGAGTATTTAGCGATGTGGTTAAAGAACAAATAAAAAAGGCCACCTTAAGGCAGCCTTTAAAATATTGTTCAGCAATCAATTATTTTTTATATAAAGGATCTAATCCTATGGTACCAAACAGACTTTTGAAATAGGCTGCTGATGATACTTTAGTCAATAACTCTTCAGCCTGACCTAAACGACCCTTAATATCCATCTCAATTATTAAATCGCTATTGTCGGGGTTCGACATAAATTTCTTTAAATATTGAATTTGGTTGGTATAAAAATCTATTTGATTTTGTTGCTTTAACTCTAATCTATTTTTGTACCAATCGCTTTTAATTACATAGTCGCGGTCAAAATATTTGCGTAATTCAGGGTCGCTAATATCTTTTCCTTCATATTCGCCATAAGCCATAATGCTTAAGAGAATTTTAAGTGGTGGAATAGCAGCCTCAACACTTCCATCTTCGAAGTATGATAAACCAACTTTCTTTTGTGCTTCTACAATATTGTTGATACCATCCACATAATCTTCCATACTTTGAATTTCGGGCTTAAGCATCCGGTCGTTAAAAACAGCCAATGGTTCATCAAACAAGCGGTTCATGCATCGGAAAGCAAAATTTTTAGTAACACGGTAACCTAAGCGGCTCGCTAATATTTTTTCACCATTATACTCAAAATCATCTAGTTTTTCCAAACACTCATTTTCAATCAATTTTTTAGGGTCTCTATCATCAGCCTGTAAACGCGACCAAATTTCAGGAATAAGAATGCTAATATCGTGATCAAATCGGTTTTCGGATCCTATATATCCTGCGGCAGATGTAAATCCCTGATACTCAGTTAATATATATGATAATAAAGCGTTATTTAAATCGGTAGTAGCTACCAACATGTTGAAAGGACCTTTTGTAAGTGCACCCTCAGAACCAGCACCAGTTGTTGATGGTGATTTACCTGTTAAACTACAAATAAAGTCCATAAACAATTCAGGCAATTCCTGATAATGTATAGGATTGTAAACACTTAATGGACGAATACCAGCCTTTCTATCAGCCGGATTATTTCTACGTCCGGGCAATACGGCATTTACAGGATAGAATACAGGTTCATCCGCTTTCATATTTCTGTGAAGACGAATACCGGTATTTGCCAAATAACTATCAAAGGTTGCACCTTTAGTTTTATTTTTTTCAAGATAGCGAGGGTTTGCTGTTGGAGTACCATCAACTAATCTGGTATGCGAAGGAGTTACAAAATATCCGTTTTTATCACTTTCAACAACGGTTGTTATTAAATCTTTAACGGGCTGTGTATATTCCTCAAAACTAATGGCATCGTTATATAATTCACGAGCATCTTCTTTTGATAAAGGCTCGTAGTTAGTCAAAAAGGTATTTCCTTGAACAATATCAAATTCTGCTTCTTTATCGTACCCTCTAATTACAGCCTCATCAGGGCGCTGAAAAAAGTAGCTCTCACAGTTTGTGGTAAGCTTAATGCTCTTGTTTGTATATTGCTTGTTTAAGTTTTTAAACTGACTTGCTGGTAAAGTAATTGATGCTGTAATATCATCTTCCATTTGTACTTTTTGAGCAGGAATAAAGTCAGAACGTAGTTTATGAAGGTACCAGTTTCCGTCTGCGCTAAATCCAATACGTACATTACTTGAAACAACAGGAGCATTATTATATCTTAAAGCATGACCTTTGCGACCATTAACAATCTCAACGCTGAATTTTTCTTTCCAAGAGCTTGTTTTTTCATCGGTACGGTAAAGGCGTTTAATGTAAAGTACCATTGTACGAACATGGAACGGAATGCTTTTTAAGAAATTGTTATATTCATCGCTGTATTGATCAGATGGAGTTAACAATTTAACAGCACTACCTAGTGTACGTTCTGGGCTTAATAATGGTCTGGTTGCCGAGGCATCCGGGCGAATATTTTTCCAGCGTTTTGAGTAGTCCATATTGATAAGCATATCAGCTTGCAAGGCATCCTGATCAAGGTCTTGAATGTAGAAAGAACCATATACAATAGCATTCTGCATCGATTTTGATATCTCCGATTTTCCACCACCAGAAACCGTACTTGGCTTGTGGCAAAATACACCTTCGGGTGCCGTATCAACAATACGCCATAAGTTTTGAGTAGGGTGTTTTGCTAACTTAAATTTATGACCTGTTGGATGGATATATGTTTTTGCCGGTGATAGCTTCAATTGAAAAATCTTTGTTTTATATTTCCAGCTTATAGAACTTTCATTTATATCTAGATCGGCAAATTCTGGAATGTAAATAATTTCAGGGTGTGTTTTATCAATGGCATAACCCTCAGGCATTACATCAATTGTGTTGCCCAATAATTTTTTGACATTTTCAAAAGTATAGCCAGGTTTAAATTTCGATGTGAAAATTTCACCATAAAGTTTATCCATCATGTTACCACAAGGAAAAGCAATGGCACCACCGGCATGTTCCTCTTCAACCAAACCATATAGATTAGCCGAGTAACTTATTTGTGTTTTAATTTCTTTTTTAGAATATCCGTAGTAGTTATCAGTAATTAATGTGATAACAACACCACGCTCATCGCGACAGGTTAGTTTAAATGCTCCACCATTATTATATAATTCATCTTCGCTTTTGTAGCACATTTCATCTTTTCGCTGACGTTCAGTAGCGTCATCATAATGGGGCAAGCCAACATCTTTTTTCCTAAGCTTTGTTAATTGAGGAGCCAAAACAACACAACCGGTGTGGCCAGTCCAGTGCTCAACATCTAGCGCAGCATCGTTCATAGCTAAGTTAGGATCACCGCCATTTCCAAAAATATGTTCAACAAAATCGAGGTTACTTACTAAGCTACCAGGTGCAAAAAATCTGATTTCCATCGATTTTTCACTAATTATACCTTCTACTTTTGGGCAAACTATCGGACGCAACATTAAAGACACGATTACCTCCGCCTTATCTTTTTGATTGGCAGTAAATGGAAGATTCTTTAAACTGTTATCGGGATTAAAGGCCGCATGTAACAGATGGGCAAATGTAATTTTCGGAACTTCTTTTTTATCTAAAGGTACAGGCAACGATCCACTAACAATATGGAAAGTTCCTTTTGTTGTTCTTTTATCGGCGGCCGGATTGTTAAGGATACCTTGTTTTAGTCGGTATGAACTTACCAGTTCATTTTTAAAAGTGTCACCATCGGCAGGTAGGCTAATTTCACGTGCCAGTCCTGGTTGGTTTAAAATAAATGTATTTGTGGGAATACGTGTTGACTTTTTAAATGCGATCTCTTTTAAATAGTCATCAATAAAGTTCTGAATCCTGCTATCAGCAGGTGATAAGTGATCGGATAGCAAACGCGATTTTTCTTTAAAGCTTTTAATTAAATCTTCTGTTAGGGATATAAATCGCTGGTTTGAAAGTTTCGTTTTTCCGTCCTCGTCATCAATAAACAAAGGCTGACCCAGTGCCGCCAATTGCAGATTGATATACTGGATCATGTCTTTTCTGTCTTTTTTCTTCGATCTGTTCATATCTATCATCTTCTGTTGTTAATTAGCAAAAATAGTGAATTACAGTAATTTCTAATAATTAAACAGACACAATTAAAATGATTTCTGTTTTGTCGAATTTTTTTCCCTCGCCTTTTGTATTGTTATTTTTTAAAAAAAATGTGTAATGAACAATAAAACAGCGAATTACAGGGCAATCAATTTTCATGCAAGTTTAAGTAAACGATTCCGTAAAATGAGTGCAAGCGTTAGCGTAATAAAAGACTTTTTCATCTTAATTTCACATGCTTTTATTCTTTAATCTTCAAAGATTTAATTAATTTTGCCTATTCAAAACAAATGCTATAATGGTTTGTTTTGCTGTTTACTAAGGCTTTGAGGTGTTGGCCTTTTGTATATTTTTCATTAAACACATTGTTACAAGAAGAAGTTATGAGCGATCAAACTAAAATATTGAATGACGTTACTGAAGGGGAATATAAGTATGGCTTTTATTCCGATATTGAACAGGATTCTATTCCTAAAGGATTGAATGAGGATGTTATTCGTTTAATATCATCTAAAAAGAACGAACCTGAATGGTTACTTGAATACCGTTTAAATGCGTATCGGAATTGGCTTAAAATGAAGATGCCAAAATGGGCTCATTTGAAAATTCCTGAAATTGACTATCAGGATATAATTTATTATTCGGCCCCCAAGCAAAGTGCAAAATATGACAGTTTAGAAGAGGTCGACCCTGATTTATTGGAGACTTTTAACAAACTTGGAATCCCTTTGAATGAACAAAAAATGTTATCGGGAGTTGCTGTTGATGCGGTAATGGATAGTGTTTCTGTTAAAACGACTTTTCGTGAAGCATTATCGGAAAAGGGAATAATATTCTGCTCCTTTAGCGAGGCCGTTCAAGAACACCCCGACTTGGTTCGCCAGTATATGGGTTCAGTGGTACCATCTAGCGATAATTATTTTGCTGCATTGAATTCAGCGGTATTTTCCGATGGTTCATTTTGCTATATTCCTAAAGGTGTTCGTTGCCCAATGGAGCTAAGTACATATTTTCGAATTAATGCAGCAAACACAGGTCAATTTGAACGTACTTTGCTTATTGCTGATGACGATAGCTATGTAAGTTATTTGGAAGGTTGTACCGCTCCAATGCGCGATGAAAATCAGCTACATGCGGCAATTGTAGAAATTGTGGTTATGGAAAATGCAGAGGTAAAATACTCTACGGTACAAAATTGGTATCCTGGAAATAAAGAAGGGGTCGGAGGTATTTACAATTTTGTGACCAAACGTGGTATCTGTCAAGGTAAAAATTCAAAGTTACGCTGGAGTCAGGTTGAAACCGGTTCTGCTGTAACATGGAAGTACCCAAGCACCATTTTAATTGGTGATAATTCGGCCTCGGAGTTTTATTCGGTGGCAGTAACAAATAATTACCAGCAAGCCGATACGGGTACCAAAATGATTCATATTGGTAAAAACACGAAGAGTACAATTATATCGAAAGGGATTAGTGCTGGTAAAAGCCAGAATAGTTACCGGGGATTGGTAAAAATATCGAAAAGAGCTACAGGTTCACGTAATTTCTCACAATGCGATTCTTTGTTGCTAGGCGATAAATGTGGTGCACATACTTATCCGTATGTTGAATGCGAAAATAACACATCAATTTTGGAACACGAGGCTACGACCTCAAAAATTGGCGAAGACCAGATTTTTTATTGCAACCAGCGTGGAATTTCAACGGAAGATGCCATTGGAATGATAGTAAACGGTTATGCCAAAGATGTACTAAATACATTGCCCATGGAATTTGCGGTTGAAGCACAAAAATTATTGCAAATTACCCTTGAAGGTTCGGTAGGGTAAATAATAAATTGAGAAATATAAAATATAAAATAATCGATAGTTAATATAATATGTTATCAATAAAAAATTTAAAAGCGTCGGTTGACGGCAAAGAGATATTAAAAGGAATTAACCTTGAAGTAAAAGCAGGTGAAGTACATGCTATTATGGGACCCAACGGTTCTGGGAAAAGTACACTTTCATCAGTTTTAGCAGGCAGCGAGCGTTTCGATGTTGATGGCGGCGAAGTCACCTTTAACGGGAAAAACTTATTGGATATGGCAGCGGAAGATCGTGCCCGCGAAGGCCTATTTTTAAGTTTTCAGTATCCCATTGAAATTCCTGGCGTAAGCATGGTTAATTTTATGAAAACTGCGGTTAACGAACACCGCAAATATTTGGGTCAAGATTCAATGAGTGCAGGTGATTTTCTAAAAATGCTTCGTGATAAAAAAAAGGTGGTTGAAATTGATGACCGTTTAACATCACGCTCAGTAAACGAAGGATTTTCGGGCGGTGAGAAAAAGAAGAACGAAATTTTTCAAATGGCCATGCTTGAACCAAAATTGGCCATATTGGACGAAACAGATTCTGGACTTGATATTGATGCCTTACGGGTAGTTGCAAATGGTGTGAATAAATTAAAAACAAAAGACAACAGCACTATTGTGATTACTCATTATCAGCGCTTACTCGATCATATTATACCCGATTTTGTGCATATTTTGTATATGGGACGTATTGTAAAATCGGGAGGTAAAGAGCTTGCTCTTGAACTTGAAGAAAAAGGTTACGACTGGATTAAAAATGAAGTGGCAGTAGGGTAAGATTTTTAAACAATGATTAAACAATGCTATGAGCGAAACTATTGATAGCAACACCATGAAATATAAGCTGATAAATCTTTATCAGCAAAACAAGTTGGCCATTGATGCAGGATTAACCGATTCTATGAATAAACATAGAGAAGAATCGATTCGGTATTTTGATAGCCTTGGAATTCCTTACAAAGGTGACGAAAACTATAAGTACACAGATATGATGCATGCCTTTGGTAAAATGTATGGCTATGCATTTAAATCACCAAAAACAGTGGTTGACCCTGAAACAATTTTTCATTGTGCTGTACCCGATTTAGATACGCATACCATTATCTTGGAAAACGGGTGGTATTATGCTAAAAATCAGGAACAATCAGGCTTACCAAATACAATAGTTGCACTAAGCATACGCGAAGCTACAGAAGCCTATCCTGAATTAATTGAGAAACACTATAACGAACAGGCAAACAATAAGGGACAAGCAACTACAGCATTTAATACAGCCTTTGCTCAAGATGGTTTGTTTTTATATATTCCAGAGGGCGTAGTTCTTGAAAAACCCATTCAAGTAATAAACTTATTGCGTGGTACAAATCCTTTATTGGTGAATCAACGTAATTTAATTGTGGCAGGGAAAAACAGTCAGTCTAAATTAATAGTTTGCGACCATACCCTTTCACATCAGCACTTTTTATCGAATACAGTAACCGAAGTGTTTGTTGATGAAAATGCAATATTTGATTTTTATAATATTCAAAATCAGCACAACCAATCGTCGCAGGTTACTTCGTTGTTTATTACACAAATGAAAAACAGCAATACACTTTGCAACACACTAACACTGCATGGTGGTTTTGTGCGTAATAACATTCACATTAAATTTAAGGGAGAACACTGCGAGGCTAATGCTTATGGCCTGGCGATAGTTGATGGGAAACAACATGTTGATAATTATACCTTTATTGACCATGCTGTACCAAATTGTACCAGTAATGAAATGTATAAAACAATATTAGATGATGAAGCTACGGGTGCATTTAATGGTAAAATTTTGGTACGCCCCGATGCTCAAAAAACCTTGGCTTTTCAATCGAATAAAAATATTTGCTTAACCAATACAGCGAGATTTTATACGAAACCTCAGTTAGAAATTTATGCCGACGATGTAAAATGTAGTCATGGTGCAACCGTGGGTCAAATGGATGAAGATGCGTTGTTTTATTTGAAATCTAGAGGGATTGGTGGCCATGAAGCAAAAATGATGCTTATGTATGCTTTTGCACATGAGGTGTTGAGTCATATTCGTGTACCCGTATTGGCAGAGCGCTATGGCGAATTGGTTGAAAAACGCTTACGGGGAGAATTAAGCCGTTGCGAAGGATGTTTTGTACATTGTAACTAATAAGATAGAATTTAGAAAATAGAGCTTCGGTTGAAATTGTGTAAGGAACTCGTAGCGCCTGCTGCGAGAATTAGTCCGAAGGACTAGATGTTTTAATGTTATACCTAAGTTGAGGGTACTAGCATAGCTAAGTATTGCTTTACTTAGGTACAACCCCGATGCAGGAAATGTTGTTTTTCACCGAATAGGTGAGGTGAAAAGCTTACATTTCCTACATCGATTGAGCGTATCGCTCAATTTGGGTTATATTTATTATGCATTGATTTTGAAAGCGAAGCAGGCGCTTCACTGTCCTGAAATTGGAACTTGCAGCGCTTGATGCGAGCTTAATCACGTAGGATTTATAAACTAGCATTACAAGAAAACACTTATGAATAAATCTTTTAACCCCACAATCATCCTTTTTGCTGTAATTCTTCTAGCCTCATGCCTCAAACCTTCCAAAAACATGAATTTAAAATCAGGCGATATTTTGTTTTGTGGATATGAAAAAGGGGAGTTGTCAGGAGCCATTGATGAGGTTACGCAAACCTCAGAAGGAACACACTATAGCCATATGGCACTGGTAGAGATTTTAAAGAAGGATACTTTTGTAATTCATGCATCATTAAAAAGAGGAGTTGTAAAGGAACCTTTACAAAAGTTCATGCAAATTGACCAAGCTGTTCAGGTAGATATTTACCGATTAAAAACAAATGTTAATGCAATAAATGATGCATTGGAAAATGCCAATAAGCTTGTAGGATTGCCTTATAATGGTCATTACAAAATGAATGATACTAGCTATTATTGCTCTCAGCTAATTTACGAAGTTTATAAATCGCAACAGGTTTTTGAGCTTGAATCCATGACTTTTAAAAATCCTGGCACCAATGAATTTAACGAGGGTTGGATAAATTACTACGATAATTTAGGGTTGGAAATTCCTGAAGGCGAACCGGGCTGTAATCCTAATGGTTTGGCAGCATCAGAAAATTTAATGTTTATTGAACGTTTAAAATAAACCAAAATCAGTCATTGGAAAAGTAAGACGTGGTGCAAACCATTCCAATGACTGGATTTAATATCTTCCATATTGGTTTGTTATTTTTAAGTAATCTTACGCATTAATAATCCTCATAAACGCCATTAGAAAATAAGGTTATAATGACATTTTTAGGATAAAGACTATTTCGAAACATCGAGATAGCCTTTATTTCGCTCAATTATGAAAATGTAAGCAACTTATTTTTGTAATAATTTTGTAATAATTTTTATATTTTCTGACGAGTAAAATTCTACAAAATATAACCCGGTTGTCAATTCATCAAAGTTTATGCTTTTAACAAACGGTTTTGCAGAATAAACTTGTTGTCCCGCTACATTTGTTATACTTACATTATTTACCGCTTCGCTGAAATTTAAAGTATTATCGCACGGATTAGGATAGATTTTAATTTCATTTTCATGTAAATTCTGAATATCAACATTGCTTTCAACTGTTGTAAAACTCCAGGCATCGCTATAAATAGTTTTGGTGTCATCAATTATTGCAGCAACTCTCCAAAAATAGGTTGTCGCAAATTCTAATTCTTCAAGGTCTGCGCTTAAATGCTCGGTAGCTTTAATGCCAACAGTTGAATAAAACATTTCGTCGGTACCATATTCAATATTGTAACTTGTGGCACCTTCAACAGCCTTCCATTCAACAGTTACAGTTGTTTCTAAATCAGTGCTTTCTTTAGCTGGCGCTGAATAGCTAACAGCTTTTGCGCAATTTATACCCAGCTCAATAATAGCAAACGAGTTTGAATTAAAGTTAGGAACTAATAACGTTTGATTGTCTTCTCGAATTGCTATATCAGCAGGACCGTTAAGGCCTTCAGCAATTTTAGTTGGTGGCTTGCTAAATGTAGGTTCAAACACAAACACAGCATTTTTTCCCCAGCTCGATACATAAATATTACCGCAATTATCGCTGCAAATACCATCCAAGTCAGACATTTTGGTTGAAACCAAATCAGTCAAACTTGAATCTGTTAAACTAATCGATTGTATTTTAGCATTTCCGCCCCAGCTACAAACGAGAATTGCATTGTTCGGTTTATCAAAATGCAATCCGTTTGGGCTTGAAAGGTCTTCGTTAAAAACATTGTAAGTGCCCGATGTTAATAAAATTCTATAAACGCAATTTTTATTCATGTCAGTAACAAACAAGTTTCCATTTTCATCAACAGAGGCTCCATTCATAAATTCCGATCCTGCAACATCAATGTGCATTACCTTACTGGCATCCGATAATAGAAAACCTTGTATCGAAGTGTTATTAATTGAGAGTAAGGTGTCGCCAACTATAATTACGGCTTTCGGGCCATTCAATCCTTCGCTAACAAAATCTGTGAGAGTGCCATCGTCGCTTTGCTGCAAAATTGTATTTGCATTAATGTTAGAAATAATGTACCGGTTGCCAATAGCGTCGTAAACAATGCTCTCAGGGCTGTTTAAGCTTTGAGCAAAGTTTGAAAAACCCATAATAAAGAGCATTGCAAAAAGAAATAGTTTTTTTGTCATAATAATTAATTTTTAGTTAAATCCCACAATGTGGGTTATATTCCCCGCAGCTTCCTGCGAAAAATAAAAGTTTTACCAAATTGATACCTCGTCTGCTTGCAGCGAAGTTATTCATTAGTTTTAGTCTTTTCTATTGACCGGTAAATCTGGACTTACCCTTTATTTCTTAGTAACATTTTTAAAAAAAAATGAGGTTCCAGCTTTTTCAATACAGGAAATTGATTAAACCACTATTTTCACTAAATTTGCCAACTATTTAAATAACAAAACTTCCCATCTGGGTTTTTAATGCATATTTGGCATGATTGATAAGATCAAAGGTTTATTAAAGGAAACAGAAGAATTTACAGTAAAAACAGCTGAAGAATTAGAAAATTTTCGTTTGAAATTTTTAAGTAAAAAAGGACAAATTTCAATGCTGTTTAATGATTTTAAAAGTGTTCCGAATGAGCATAAGAAGCTTGTAGGGCAAGAAATTAATAAATTGAAGCAATTTGCGCAGCAAAAGTTTGATGCATTAAATAATTCATTAGAAGATGATGACACGCAAACAGAAGGCACCGATTATACGCGCCCTGGAGAACCTATTGAGTTAGGTAGCCGTCACCCGATATCTTTAGTACGTAATGAAATTATTGGCATTTTTGCGCGCCTTGGTTTTACCGTTGCTGAAGGGCCTGAAATTGAAGATGACTTTCATAATTTTACCGCACTTAATTTTCCTCCTGAACACCCTGCACGTGATATGCAGGATACTTTTTTCATTGAAAAAGATCCTGATATTTTATTACGTACCCATACTTCAGGCACTCAGGTTCGTTATATGGAGAATCATAAACCTCCTATTCGCAGTATTTTCCCTGGCCGTGTATTCCGTAACGAAGCTATTTCGGCACGTGCTCACTGTATTTTTCATCAGGTTGAAGGTTTATTTGTGGCCGAGAATGTATCGTTTGCCGATTTAAAACAAACCTTACTATATTTTGCCAAGGAAATGTTTGGTGAAAAAACTCAAATTCGCCTTCGTCCTTCCTATTTTCCATTTACTGAACCCTCAGCTGAAATGGATGTTTCATGCTCAATTTGCGGAGGTAAAGGATGCAATGTTTGTAAATATACAGGCTGGCTTGAAATTTTGGGCTGTGGCATGGTCGATCCGAATGTATTGGAAAAATGTGGAATTGATTCGGAGAAATACACAGGATTTGCATTTGGTATGGGCATAGAACGTATCGCGATGCTTAAATATCAGATTAAAGACTTGCGCCTGTATTTTGAAAACGACGTTCGCTTTTTACGTCAGTTTAAATCAGCATACTAACAGGACAGCGGAGCGCCTGCTCCGCTTAATACAAATACTAGCAGCTCATGTAGGTTTCTTTATATAAGCGGTACCTTTTCACTTCCATAGTGTAAAGGAAAAATTTTCATTAATGGCTTTTTAAAATGCAAATCCCCTAAGTTTTTATAAATTTACCTCCTCAAAAAATACAACTATGTCAATAGAGGTAAAACAGGTTACAAAACTTTACGTCGATCAAAAAGCACTCGATACTATTTCGTTCGAAATTAAAACGGGTGAAGTAGTTGGTTTTCTAGGACCTAATGGTGCTGGTAAATCAACCATGATGAAAATAATTACGGGCTTTATTCCACCAACCTGGGGCGAAGTTTTTGTTGAGGGCTTAGATGCTGTTACCCATTCGATGGAAGTTCGCAGTTTAATAGGTTATTTACCTGAAAATAACCCTCTTTATCTTGACATGTATGTAAAAGAATATCTGGAATTTGTTGCCGGCATTTACAAACTTCCAAATAAAAAGCAAAGGGTTGATGAAATGATACATCAAACCGGGCTTGAAATAGAGAAGCATAAAAAAATCGGAGCTCTTTCGAAAGGATACAGACAACGTGTTGGTTTAGCGCAAGCTTTAATTCACGATCCGAAAGTGCTAATTCTCGATGAACCAACTTCAGGATTAGACCCGAACCAAATTGTGGAAATCCGTCATTTAATTTCGGAGGTTGGTAAAGAAAAAACCATAATGCTATCAACTCATATTATGCAAGAAGTTGAGGCTATTTGCGATAAAATAATAATACTTAATCAGGGTAAAATAGTGGCCAACGATCAAACCCTAAACATACATCAGCAAGCCAAATCGAAAACTCAGGTGGTTCATGTTGAGTTTAATACCGATCCTAAAGTTGAAGAATTGGATAAAATATCAGGAGTTAGCTCTGTAAAACATGTAAAACCGAAGCATTGGATTATTGAAGCCGTTTCAGAAAATGATGTGCGCGAGCATATTTTTAAATTTGCCGTTGATAATAGTTATTCTGTTCTTTCAATGCAGCAAAAAGAGAAAACTTTGGAAGAGGTTTTTCAGGAATTGACTAAAAACTAAACTACAGGCCTGCTAAAAGTCTAAACATTAACAAGAGTATTCTATTTTACAATAGTTCAGTAAATATTTTGATTTATATATGTTATATTTGGGCTAAAGCCCATATTACATGCATGTTACGCAATTCTCCGACTTAAAAGCGGGGTCTAGTTAAATAACAACATATCAATGCATTACAAAAAAACACCGAACTATTTTATGTATCTAATCTTGTAGTTTTAAAACTTACTTACATCATATTATTCATCGTTTTACTTAAATTGGTGAAGCTTTAAAATTATCTTAAAATTGATTTGGTATAATTTTTGGATTACTTTTACCTCGAAACCAATTTACCAACCAAATGAAACGATTTTTTCTTTTGATATCAATTCTATTAGTTTCGATACTAATTTGTATGGCTCAATCAACCTCAGAATATTTTGATCAAGGATATAAATATTATAAGCAAAAAAACTACATGCAAGCTTGTCAATATTTTAACGGTGCATTTAACAAGCAAGAATATTTTGATCGAAACTGGGCACATTTTTTAATGGCGAAATGCATTTATCACCAAGATGGAGTAAAATTTGATGGTATTGTAGAAAAACACTTATCAGAGGGTTTAAAATATGAAGATATCGAGGTTCTTAGGTTTTATGTAAAGGAATATGGATTAGCAACAGAACAATTAAATTCTATTTTATATAAGAATGAATATAAAAGGAAACATCAGGGTGAGGCAAATTATTTAATTGCAATTGCTTGTGCCAAGGTTGATAATAAGGATAAGGCTCTTTATTATTTTAACAGTGCTAGTCAAGTAAAATTTGAATTAGCAAGTAAGGATGTTGCAAGTTTAATTCGTGATAAATATCCGTTAGAATATTATACCATTTTGCTGAGATATGGTAATAAAGTACCATACAATATACAAATTAAAAATTATGTAGAACTTGAAATAAATGAATGGCAGAAAAAAGGAAAGTTTGAAAAAACTAGTGATTATAAAGTAAGAGTTAGTGAGGTAAATAGAGTAATAAAAGCAAAGGAATTGGTTCAGAGCTTCATTGATAGCATTGGTTCGCAAAAAATAAGTGTGATTGCTGAGTCAAATGATTACGATCCAGATAATGAGGTTTTTAAAATAAAGTTAAAAGGGAAGGTTATATATCTTCCGGTCCCTATTGATGAGGCACCTAGCTTTGATGCGAATTTTAAAAATTTACAATATGCTAATAAACGGTTTACCCTGAACAACGAAAATTTTGATATATTGAGTTTTGAAATTGTAAATCCTGTTAATAACAAAACTTATATTTACGATAGCAAGGAAGCATTGGCATTTAATTCAAATGATTTAAACTTAAGTTTTGATGCTATAGATATCTATATTACAAGCCTAAAGTTGAATGAAAAAGCTCAAATTACTGAGGGCATAACTACAATTAATGTTGGCAAATCGGATGTTGACGATAACATACCAGAATCGGCTACACCAAACCGAAGTAAATTTGCATTAATTATAGGTAACGAGAATTACCAAAAGTATCAAACAGGCCTAAAAGTGGAGCAAAATGTTGAATTTGCCTTGCGCGATGCACTTACTTTTAAGGAGTATTGCATTAAAACCATAGGCATACCCTCCGATAATATTATATTTAAAGCCAATGCAGGTGTAGTTCAAATGCAGCAAGGCTTAAATCAAATAAACAATATCATAAAAAACATGGATGGCGAAGCAGAAGTTATTGTTTATTATGCCGGACATGGATTTCCTGATGAGAAAACCAATGAACCCTATTTAATTCCTGTCGATGTTTCAAGCAGTTCATTAAACATGGCACTACCTTTAAATAAAATAGTAGGCAGCTTAACAGAATATCCTTCAAAACAAGTGGTTCTTTTCTTAGATGCTTGCTTTACGGGTGGTGGTCGCGATATGGGATTATTAGCATCGCGTGGAGTGAAAATTATTCCGAAAGAAACAGAATTACTTGGAAACCTTGTAATATTTAGTGCCTGTAGTTTTGAACAATCAGCCTTACCTCACCGAGAAAAGGGGCATGGCTTATTTACGTATTTTTTACTTAAAAAAATTCAAGAGACTGAGGGGGATGTTTCGTTACATGAGCTCGATGAATATTTAAGCAAACAAGTGGCCATAAAGTCGACTTTAATTCATTCTCGTGAACAAAATCCTAAAACAAGGTATAGTTCCTTGGTAAGCAATGAATGGCAAAATTGGAAAATGAGGCGTAATGGACATTTTTTAGGCTAAAAACCTTGTTAAGGGTTATTCTTGTTAGCTTTGGAGCAAATCAAAGACTATGAATAAAAAAAGTGCTTTTACTGTGGTAAGGGATTTGCC
>JAQICC010000323.1 GCA_027858735.1 Salinivirgaceae bacterium | reverse complement strand
TTTAAATCCGATTTAGTAAATGCTGATTTAGTGCCATTTGGAGTGATTCGTTGGCTTTGTTTTGATTTTGTATTTTTAATTCAAATGCCCTAACACTTTGTGAGTTGATATGCAGTATGATTTTTAATTATTATTGCCTTGGGATCATTTGTAATTTAACATAATCAAAAAAATGATTAAACTATTTTCAATTATTTTGCTTTGTAACGTTCATTTAACCAAAGCATTGTGAAATACCTGATAAAAGTCATGTTCGGAAACTGATACGTTTTAGTCGTTTTTAGAATTAATTATTGATGAAACGCATTAATTAACCAAAAACAACAATTAGAATGATCGAGTTAAAACCTTTAGACATTGCACACCGTTTTTGCCAACGTCTTATTATGGAAAGTACGGGCACACGTACCGAGTTGGCTGATTATTTAGGAATTAGCCCTTGTATGGTAAATACCTACAAAAACAAAATTGAGTATTTATACAAAATAAATATTTATTATAGCCGTAAGCGTTGCACCTACTTTATAAATGATAACGATAAAGTCAAATTGCCCCCTATTTAGAATGCTTATAAATTACATTAAAATATTTAGTAAAGTGTGGGTATATTGAAGGAGCTTATATTTGTAAATGCAAAACCAAATTCGGGCTCGACGAGGTTTTATTATTTATTAATTTTTTAAAAAAATAATTATGAAAAAGAAAATGTTTAGTAAGAAGCTAAATTTGAATAAAGAAATAGTGTGTATCTTGTCTAAGAATGAACAAGGGGATTTGAAAGGTGGGTACAAAAAAGATGAAACAATAGCATGTACTGGAGCATTATCTGGATGTGGTGTTTGTGACTAATCCTTATTGAGCCATTATTCCCAATTAAGTAGTTTTTTATTTTGGGAGTAATGGCATTTTTTTTAATAATAAAAATCAGATATTGAAAGAAGGCAATAGAATTTCCAATACTACCAACCAAAAAGTAGATACTTGTTTGCATAATATTTATAACGCTTTGCCGGTATTGGAAAAACCCTCATTATTTACTGGGAATATGGGCTTAGCAATGTTTTATGCATACTATTATAAGTACACTAAAGATTTCAAAGTATACAAGAAATTTTCCCAGTCGATAGAAAATAGTATTTCATATATTGAAAAAGAATCGGTAGGTTATAGTTTTTCTCATGGGCTTTCTGGTATTGGTTGGGCAATTTCTCATTTTAATAAATTAAAACTTCTTGATGGGTATTCCGAAGAGTTTCTGTCAGGTTTTGATGAGATTATTGCTGAATGCTCTCTTTCTGATTTAAGGACGGGTAATTTTGACTATTTACATGCTGGGTTAGGAGGATGTTTGTTTTTTCTTGAAAGGCCTAAAAGTCAAAAGAGGATGCAATATTTTGAAGTTGTTTTTGATATTATTTATAGTTTAAGGATAGAAGAAGGTGATGGGTGTTATTGGGATTTTGATTTTTTTAATAAATCACAAGATAACTATTTAAATCTTGGATTAGCACATGGTATTCCAAGTGTAATTCTATTGTTATGTCGTCTTTATAATATTGGTGTAAAAAAGAGTATTGTTAAGGGAGTTATTTTGAAAGCATGCAATTGGTTGTTAAGACAAAAAGATGTAGCAAAGGAAGTTTTTCCTTCACATTTGGTTAATGGAAAACCAGGGAAAACGAGCCGGTTAGCATGGTGCTATGGAAATTTAGGTGTAGCATATGCCCTTTTTAAAGCCTCAGAAGCAATTAATGAGAATATATTGTTTTTAGAAGCTCTGAAGATATTTAGTAGTACTGCAAAAAGAACTGATTTTATAAAAGAGAGAATATCTGATGCGAATATCTGTCATGGATCAATAGGTGTAGCATTATTCTATAAAAAAATGTATTTAGATGTTAGCAATCAAGAATATGAAGAAGTATATAAATATTGGAGAGATGTTACTTTAAAATATGCGAAATATAATGATGTTGGCAGCGGTTTTAAGACAAATCATAATAATAATTACTATGAGGATTATGGATTGCTTGAAGGAATAGTTGGTGTAGGATTGGGGCTGCTTACATTAAAGGCCGATAAATATTTTAAATGGCAAGGTTCAATTCTTCTTTAATCTATTTGCTGTTATTTTGACTAATCTTACCTTAGGACATAGCAATTAAGTTTGCAACGTAAATTTTTTGTTTTATGTTCGTATGTGATTGTTGGTAAGCAATTATTGATTAATCATTTAGTGTTAACGGTTATTGCCTAATTTTTCTCAAAAAAAATGGTATTTATTAGAATATTAGTTTTATTAGTTATAATCATTGTTGCAAATGCTTCGATTTATTCACAAAACTTAATTAAAAACAATAGTTTTGAAGAAGGTTTATGCCCGTCTAATTATAGCGAAATCAATTTTGCTAAGTACTGGAGTGGATTTTCATCAGATTATTTTAGGTTTTGTCTTCCTAAATCACATTATGATAGTTCAGATAAAATGTCAGTTCCTTATAATATTGAAGGATATCAAAAGGCAAATTCTGGTAACGCTTATACTGGTTTGGGTTCTGCAATTGAGTATTTAGTAACGGAGTTTAAAACCCCATTAATAAAAGATTCAATCTATTATGGTGAGTTCTATACGAACCTTTCAAATTATAGCACATATGCTATATGGGATATTGGTATGTATTTGAGCAATGAATATTTAAGATATAGTTGGGGATCTAAACTATTTGATACAATAAATCCACAAATTAAAAATCCATATTGTAATTATATTGTGGATACTTTATTATGGGCGAAAGTATCTGGTTTTTACAAAGCCAAGGGTGGAGAAAAATATCTTTATATAGGTAGTTTTAAAAGTTCAATCAATTCAGAACTAGAAGGTTGTTTGATGGTTTCAGAAAGTAAATATAAGAAAAGATATTACTATTTTGATGATGTATATTTTGGATCTATATTTAGAGATTTAGAATATACAGTACGTTCTTTATTATTTGACAATGATAAATTCATTTTATCAAAGGATTCCATACCTGAACTAAAACTTATCGCCGAATATTTAGTTAATAACAGTGCTGTAAATGTCCATATTATTGGCCATACGGATAATGTGGGTGATTCATTATATAATTTTCAGCTTTCAAATAGACGTGCAAAATTTATAGCAGATTATTTTCTAAAAAATGGAATTGATCTAAATAGAATTAGATCGAAGGGATGTGGCAGTAGGTTTCCTCTTGAACCAAATAATAGTGAAATTGGAAGAAGAAAGAACAGGCGTGTGGAATTGAAATTTCAATAGAATGATTATTTCTCGTGTTTATTAGTATAAAACAAGCCTCTTTATATTGGTTTGAAGGACAAAAAAAATGGCCGTTTGTGAAGATTGAATAGCTGGATATATAACTTAGTAAGTGGAAGGAGGATAGATTAATGAAACTAATCTAATTGTAGGTAATTCAGGTATAGCCATTATCTATCATTGTTGGGAAAATGATATTAACCCAGATTGCGATTGATGCTTATTGCTATCTTAAATAAACAGAAATATAATTTATGCAAAATATATACTCACAATTTTCTACTATAGTAATCCGCACACCCAATTACACTTTAACTAAATTCAAAAAACTTGTAGCTGATCAAATTACTCTTGAACAATTTTGTAGTAGTAAAGATTTTCAGGAAGCATTATATATTGCAAGTCCTGAGCTTTATGTCGAAATGCAAAAATGGTTAACAGGTAAGTCCAAAGAAGGGAAAGAATTAGAAAAACTAAAGCATTCCCTATATAGGTATTTGGCAAGAATGTCAACCCGATCTACACCATTTGGTTTATTTGCAGGCATAACAGTTGCTGATATAAGTGGGACTAAAACCAAATATAATAATACGAACAAAGGTCATAGGGTTACTCGACCCGATATGAATTTTGCTTGTGCATTAGGACAATTCCTTTCTAAACAAAAAGAGATAAGAACACAGCTAAAATTTTATCCTAACAATAGTATTTATTTAGCCGGTAATAAGTTTAGATATGTAGAATATTCATACGGGGAAAAAAGTAAAAGAATACATAAATTATCAGCAGTTGATAAAAACCCTTACTTAGAAAAAATCCTAGGTCTTGCTAAAAATGGGAGTTTAATAGAGCCATTAACTCAATCTATTATTGAAGCTGAAATTAGTTTTGAAGAGGCACATGAATTTGTACTTGAGCTTATTGAATCTCAACTACTGCTTAGTGAACTTGAGCCATCGACCACCGAAGCTGATTATTGGAGTTTTTTAATAAATAAACTTAAAACAATAAATAACACAGAAAAATATTTGAAAGCGCTTGTTCTGGTAAAGAGCGCCTTAAATGAGTTAGATCAGCAACCTTCAGGAATTGTAGTTGAAGATTATTATGAGAAAATAAAATCTATTCTAAATCTGTTTGATATAGGCTATGAGCAAAAATATCTTTTCCAAACTGATATGCTTCTTAACGACGCATATACTGGTATTGATACAAGTATTGCAAATGAAGTTTTAGAAGGAATACGTATACTGAATAAACTTTCTATTACACCTAAAGAAACCGCAATTAGCAATTTTGCTTCAGAATTTCACAAAAGGTACGAAGAACGAGAAATTCCATTTTTAACGGTTTTAGATCCAGAAACTGGATTGGGATATCCGGCAAACAGAGCTGTTGAAACTGATGTTTCACCTCTTATTGATGGCTTAGTGCTACCATCAGGAATAAATACTGATTCGAAAATAAATTGGAACGCAATTCAATCTTTTTTGCTAAAAAAGTATCAAGGATCGTTAAAAAATAGTGACTATTCGGTTGAGCTAACAGACAAAGAATTGGAAAGCTTTAATTCAAATTACGATGATTTACCCAATACCTTTTCAGCAATGGTGCAGTTGTTACCACCTAACATCCCCACTGAAGAGAATAGTATTTTATTTAACTCTGTCGGAGGAAATAGTGCTTTGTGCTTAATAGGTCGATTTTGTCATACAAATGAGGAACTGTATGATCATGCCAAACAGATAGCACAAAAGGAAAAAGAATTGGCCCTAAATTCAATTGTTGCAGAGGTTGTTCATTTACCCGAAGCTCGTGCTGGCAATATTTTAATGCATCCTAAATTCTATGAATATGAATTACCCTATTTAGCGGCACCGTCTGTTGATAATGATCATGCGCTTGAATTATCAGACTTAATGGTTTCAGTAAGAGAGAAGGGTATCTTTATAAGATCGAAAAAGCTAAACAAATATATTGTACCTCGATTAAGCAATGCACATAATTTTTCATATGATGCATTGCCTGCATATAGGTTTTTATGCGACATGCAGCTGCAAGGTAAACGTAGTGGAGTTGGTTTTAGTTGGGGAGCATTTGCCAATGAATATCCATTTTTACCTAGAGTAACTTATAAAAACCTAATTTTTTCCTTGGCTACTTGGAATGTTAGCAAAAATGACTTCGCTCAATTAGTTAAGATAAAGAATGATAAAGAATTGTTAAACGCTATACGCAAGTGGTGTAAGAAAAACAAAATACCTCAATGGGTTACACTGGTTGATGGTGACAATGAATTGGCTATTGACATGACATGTCTGCTTAGTGTAAAAACATTATTTAGGTTGGTGAGTAATCGTCAAGCTTTTAAATTACAGGAATTTCTACATCATTCAGAAAAATCACCATTAAAAAATAGTAAAGGAGAATCTTTTGCTAATCAATTGGTACTATCGTTTTATAAAAACAAAAATTAGAGGATTGGTTAAACGTGCATATATACCTGGAGATAAATGGCTGTACTATAAAATATATTGCGGTCCAAAAACTGCAGATGAACTTATTGCAAATGTGGTATTTCCTGCATCAGAAAAACTTAAAGAAAAAAAACTTATTGAGAGTTGGTTCTTTATAAGATATGCCGACCCCGATTTGCATATTCGTGTGCGTTTTAAATTTAAGGATATCATAAATATTGGGTATATAATGCAGGAGGTAAATAATAGCCTTGAGCCCATGGTAAAGCAAAATATGGTGTGGAAAATAATGTGCGACACCTATCAGCCTGAAGTTGAACGGTATCATATAGACGCGATAGAAATTGGGGAACAATTTTTTTCTGCTGATAGTATAATGACAGCTGAATTTTTAGATTTAATTGATGGTGATGAAGGAGAGAAAATTCGGTGGATGTTCTCCTTTTTAAGTATTGACAATTTGCTGTCGGATTTTGGGCTAAAGATGGAAGAGAAACTTTTGTTAATGGAAAGAATAAAAGAAGGTTTCGCTCAAGAATTTGGAATGAATAAAATGCTAAAAGGACAACTAGATAAAAGGTTTAGGGATGTTCGTAAAGAAATAAATCGAATAATGAATTTAAATACCCATAATGCCGATGACCTTTCTCCTTTGCTTGAATTATTGGCAAAAAGATCTGTGCAGAATAATAATTTGGTATTAAAACTTAAGAATCTTGGATTAACTGAACAGTCTGTCTGTATAAATGAGTTATTACCAAGCTATATTCATATGCTAATGAATAGATTGTTTCGTTCAAAACAGAGAGTTCATGAATTGGTAGTATACGATTTTATATGTCGATATTATCGTTCAGAATTAGCAAAGTTGAAGTATTCAATTGTAAACGAGCAAAAGAAGAAACAACCGGTAACAACCTGAAATAATTCTTATATTTACCACAATACAATCACAAACAACTAGATAATTGTCCAAATTTCCCTTTTATAAACAGCTCGATGCTATGGATTGCGGTCCCACTTGTTTAAAGATGGTGGCAGAATTTTATGGCAAAAAATATTCATTACAAAACCTGCGCGCTAAAAGTTATATTACCCGTGCCGGGGTTAGTATGCTAGGTATTTCAGATGCAGCTGAAGCCATTGGTTTCCGCAGCATGGGAGTGAAGGCTTCGCTCGAAAAACTGGTTGAGGAAGATCCTGTACCCTTTATTGCCCATTGGAAGCAGGAGCACTTTGTAGTGGTTTATAAATTAAGCAAAACACATGTTTTCGTATCCGATCCGGCTCATGGCCATGTAAAATATACGCATGATGAATTTGCTAAGCAGTGGGCCTCATCTAAACAAGATGGAGAAAATGTTGGCGTGGCTTTATTGCTTGAACCCGCTCCTGATTTCTACGAAAAAGATGATGAAAAGCACGATAGAACCTCCTTCGCATTTTTACTGCAATATTTACGACCCCACAAAAAGTTCTTGGTACAACTTGCCCTAGGAATGCTACTCGGTAGTTTGCTACAGCTTATATTCCCGTTTTTAACCCAAAGTGTGGTCGATATCGGTATCAATACGCAAAACCTAAACTTCGTATATCTTGTTTTAATTGCCCAGTTGGTGCTTTTTATAGCGCGAATGGTCACCGACTTTATTCGTGGCTGGATTCTCCTTCACATTAGTACGCGCGTTAATATTTCTTTAATATCAGACTTTCTGATAAAGCTAATGAAACTGCCTGTTGGCTTTTTCGATACCAAATTGATTGGCGATCTAATGCAACGTATTGGCGATCATCAGCGTATTGAAAGTTTCCTTACATCAGAAACACTAAATATCCTATTTTCCTTATTTAATCTGGTAATATTTGGTGCAGTATTGGCCTTTTATAGCTGGGCTATTTTCTTTGTTTTCTTGGTCGGTTCATTATTGTATATTGGTTGGATTTTACTGTTTATGAAGAAACGTCGCGAGCTCGATTTTAAACGTTTTCAACAGGCTTCCGATAATCAAAGCAACTTGTACCAGCTAATTACTGGCATGCAGGAAATTAAGTTGAATAACTGCGAAAAGCAAAAGCGATGGGAGTGGGAGCGTATTCAAGCAAAACTATTTAAAGTGAGTATAAAAGGATTGGCCTTGAGTCAATATCAGCAAGCTGGATCGGTGTTTTTTAACGAAGGTAAAAATATTCTAATCTCAATTATTGCAGCAACGTCGGTAATAAGTGGCGATATGACTTTGGGTATGATGATGGCGGTGCAATACATTATTGGTCAATTGAACAGCCCCATTGCACAAATGATAACCTTTATGCAAAGCATGCAAGATGCAAAAATTAGCTTGGAGCGTTTAGGCGAAATTCATGAGAAAGATGACGAAGAAGATGTTGACCAACCAAAGTTAATGGAGCTGCCCGAACAAAAAGATATTCAAATTAAGGATTTGATGTTTCAATATGAAGGGCCCCACTCACCGAAGGTCTTGGATAATATTAATTTAGAAATTCCTCAAAATAAAGTTACAGCTATTGTGGGAGCCAGCGGTAGTGGGAAAACGACCTTGTTAAAGTTAATGCTTGGGTTTTATCCGCCGGTTCAAGGTAAAATAAATGTTGGGAAAACTGGATTAGAGAACTTTAGCCAACGTATGTGGCGCGACAAATGTGGGGTAGTTATGCAAGATGGGTTTATTTTTTCGGACGGTATTGCAAAAAACATTGCAGTAAGTGATGAAATTGTTGATAGACAAAAACTTTTGGAGGCGGTAAAAGTTGCGAATATTCAAGAATTTGTTGAGGAGTTACCCTTAAGTTACAATACCAAAATAGGTCAGGAGGGTAGCGGAATAAGTCAGGGGCAAAAGCAACGAATGTTAATAGCCAGAGCGGTTTATAAAAATCCCGAATATATTTTCTTAGATGAAGCCACCAATGCCTTGGATGCCAACAATGAGAAAGTGATTATGGAAAATTTACAGGAGTTTTTTAAAGGACGCACGGTGGTGGTTGTAGCGCATAGGTTAAGTACTGTAAAAAATGCTGACCAGATAGTGGTACTTGAAAAAGGTAAAATTGTGGAGGTTGGAAATCATAAGGAATTGGCGGCGAAAAAAGGAGCTTATTATGAGCTAGTAAAAAACCAGCTGGAGCTTGGAAATTAATAGTTATTACACAGAGTTACTCAAAGAAACACAGAGATGCACAAAGAAAACAATGAAATTTCAGGGATGATCATTGGAAAGGCAATAGAAGTTCATAGGCATCTTGGCCCCGGACTTTTAGAATCAGCCTATCAAGAATGTTTGTTTTATGAATTAAAGGAATCTGGTTTATTTGTGCAAAAGGAGGTTGCATTACCAATAGTTTATAAGGATGTGAGGCTTGATCGTGGTTATCGTATTGATTTGCTGGTTGAGAATAAAATTGTTATAGAGCTTAAAACAGTTGAGGCATTTACCGATGTTCATCAAGCCCAAATTCTATCTTATTTAAAGTGGGGAAATTTTTCTTTGGGTCTATTAATAAATTTTCATGTTAAAATTCTAAAAAATGGTATTCGTAGATTTGTTCTCTGAGAATCTCAGTGCTTCTCTGCGAACCTCAGTGTTATAGTCAAAAATGAGTAAAGAAATAGAAAATATAGAATTAAGATCAGAGGAAGTACAAGAGATTCTTGGGCATATACCCTCTCGATTAATACGCTACGGTATAACTATAATTATATTGGTAGTAGTTGTGTTATTTATGGGTAGTTTTTTCTTTAAATATCCCGATATCCTGAGAGCCCCTGTTGAGGTAGTTTCAGAGAATCCACCGGCTACTATAGTAGCAAAAACCAATGGTAACTTAACCATAATTTTGGTCGTTGATTCGCAAAGAGTAGTAGTGAATGAACGATTGGCAGTAATTAAGAATCCTGCAAATATTGCTCATGTTGAATGGCTGAAAAAATATGTGGAAGAGCATGAAGCAGATCGAATTGATTTCACAGATGAATGGTTACAGTATCTTCCTGACACTTTAAATTTGGGAGAAATTCAAAATTCCTTTACATCATTCCAAAAAGAAGCTTCGGATTATCTTCAGTTTAAAGAACTTTGTTATTATCAAAAGAAAACAACCTCGCTTAAACAAAAAAAGAAAGAACTTCAAGAATATGTAAGACTTATGCAAAGGCAGGCATCACTTAAAAAAGATGATTACCAATTGGCCGAAAATCAGTTTTTACGCGATTCAGGTTTGTTCGTTAAGGATGTAATTTCTTTAGCCGATTTTGAAAAAAGTAGCGCTGTTTTGTTACAAAATGGGCTTTCGCTTGAAAATGCTCGATCAGTTGTTGTAACAGCACGTATGCAAATGACCGATTTAGATCAACAGATAACCGATATGGAATTGGAAGACTTGCGCAAGGAACAAGAGTATTTAGGCCGGCTTTCGGAATTGTTTCAGAACCTAGAAAGCAATATTGCCGGGTGGTACGATACTTATATGCTTGTTTCGCCCATAGATGGTATTGTTGCCTTCAATAAAATTTGGAGTAAAAACCAATATGTAAAAGCGGGTGATGATGTATTTACAATAGTACCATTAAAACAATCAAAAATAATTGGTCGAATAACTTTACCGGCAAAAGGGGCGGGTAAAGTACGCCTTAATCAAGCAGTGAACTTGAAATTTGCTAATTATCCTGATCAAGAATTTGGTATGATAACAGCCCGAGTAGCTTCAATTTCAATGGTTCCGGCTCAACAAAAATATATGGTTGAGGTAGACTTGGCAGATAGTCTAATTACAAATTATGGTTATGTGCTCCCTTTTTCACAAAGAATGGTTGGAACCGCCGAAATAATAACCGATGATCTCCCTTTAATTGTACGCCTGTTTAATCCGTTAAAAGCGATATTTAAAAATCATTGGAGTACTAAATCGGTACAAAAGGTAAAAAAACGTGATTAATTAGAGTAATTTTGACAGCCTCAAATTTTCTTATATTATCTCGATGAAATTTCAAAAATTTGAAGTTCCTATGTTAAGAATCGTTATAGTAGTGTTGGTATTTCTTATCGAACTCAGCTTATTAATATGCAAATGAAACGTTCATTATTTTAGAATTATTAAACTTACACACAGCTTAGCCTCGATGGTATATCGGAGAGAATGATTATAACATTATGCTAAGTTCCATTCAACCTTTGAAAATTAATTATTAAACCGATGAAATATTATATTGCTTTTACACTAATTATAGTTATTACAATTTCTTGCACCGAAAGTAAAAAACCCAAGCCAAACCCAAATTTGCCACCTAAATATGCGATTAAGGCTGAGCCAAAATTCCAGCATCAAGGAAACTTACATTTTTTAAGTAGGAAAGGGAGTGAAGTAGCAAGCATAAAGATTGAAGTAGCTGATGATAATGCTAAGAGGGAACAAGGAATGATGTACAGGAAGTCAATGGCAGCGAATGAAGGCATGCTATTCATATTTCCTGATGAACGCAGGCGGTCATTTTGGATGAAAAATTGCCATGTTTCACTTGATATTATTTTTGTTAATTCAAATAAAGAAATTGTTCATATTGCTGAAAACTGCGAGCCCTATTCGCTTAAAAGTATACCGTCATTTGAGTACGCGCAATATGTAGTTGAGGTAAAGGCTGGCTATTGCCATGAATTTGGGCTGCATGTTGGGAATGCGATTGATTATAAATTGTTTAACGAATTGAATTTCTAAATTTAGTAATTCTTCAAATTGATTATTTTGTAATGAGGCTGTTCAAAAAACAAAAGACATCGAAAAAAAGTAATTTTTCTCTGTGAACCTTTCCTTATTCTTAGTGATGCTCTGTTTTACAGCTATTTAAGTTGTGTTACGAACTTACTCAAAGTTCTTACAAAGACTTTTTAGATAAGCTCTTTTGTTTGCCTGCCAAAGTTTTACGGTGGCCAGATTCTCAGCAGTTTGCTGCTTATAATTATCTGTTTTTGGTATTGATACCTCGTCAGCTTCCTGTTTAATTGTTAAATTAAATTGATTCATGCAATAAATTTTGCCCAATATCGTCTATTCTTATATCTTTGAGTTAACTCAATTATTTGGTGTATGCGATTGTTACTTACTCTTTTATTATTAGCCTTTATATCTGGTGTTTTTTCTCAAAATATTGCTGGCTTTTCCGATTATCAAAATAAGTTTTATGTTTTTGACGATGGTAATATTCGGCAGCTTGAATATCAGCCAGTTAAGGAATTTGAAGTAGGGGATAAATGTTTGGCTTATGTTACCAATGGCGATCATTTTAAGGCTTATTACAATCACATTACCTACGATATTAGTTTACTGGTAAGTTCATACAAGGTAACCGATAATTTAATAACTTATCAGATTGGCACCCAACTCTATGTGTTTGAAGATGGGGTTAAAAGACTGTTGTCGAAATTTGTAGGTAATTACTTGGCAGGGGATAGTTTGGTAGTTTTTTTTGATACCGAAAACTACTATTTCCAGGCCTATTACAATGGTAAAATTATTTATTTGGAAGATGGACTTTTATTTGCAAACGCGGCATTTTTCAAAGTGGGAGCTAATATTTTAGGATATATAGACGCCTATCAAAATTTTAAAGTTTTTTATCAGGGAAAAACCTATGAACTTGAGCAAACACCTAATATTATTGCCAAATTAGGTAGAAATATTATGGCATATATTGACCCTATGACTGGATTTCTCAAGGTGTTTTATGAAGGAGAGGTTTTTGAACAGGAAACTTTTAAACCAAAATCATTTCAAGTAGGTTATGAAAAGGTGGCTTATGTAACAAACATGGGTGATTTTAAATTATTTGATAATGGGGAAACATATGATATTGCGTCATATAAACCAGATTTTTATGAGTTAAAAGATGAGATGCTGGTTTATCATCTGCAAAATCAATTGTTTGCTTTTTACAAAGGTGAACAGTATTTAATTGAGAGCTTTATACCAGCCTCTTATGAAATAAGTGATAATACAATCGCTTATTTAAATCAAAATGGATTTTTAAAACTTTTTCAGAATGGTGAGGTTATTACCCTATCCTACGAAAAAATTAATGAATATAAAGTGCATCGAAATGTAGTTATTTACAATGAAGGTATGAATACAACTAAGATTTACTACAACGGAAAAACATATACGCCATAATCAGTCTTCAGTCCTCAGTTTCCAGTCCTGAGTAGGTTACTGTTTTTAATAGTTGGTAGTAATATAGGCAAACTTTATACAGCAAAAAGACCAAGCAATATAGAAAATTGCCTTTTGTAGACTGCTTACTGAGAGCTGAAGACTTTTTTTAATCTTTAGAACAGTATTTCTTAATTACCGGATAAGCTTCCTCAATTCCTAATTCTCCTGCTTTACTCATATCCAGACAGCCTTTTTCATTGTCTTGTAAATAAATAAGAGTTAGGCCACGGTTAAAATAGGCTTGTGGTATTTCTGGCCCTACCTTAATGCTGCTAGAGTAATCATCAATGGCACCTGTAAAATCTTTAGTCATGCATTTTACGTTGGCGCGATTATAATAGGCAAAACCGAATGTTGGATTTATTTCAATGGCTTTATCCAAATCGCCAATTACATCATGGTAATCATTGTATTCCATTTTTTGATTGCTATCGTCTTTCAGAGTGGTTGCTTTACCCTCAAGGGTAATAACCTGCGAGTAATCGTCGAGCGAGTTAAGGTATTCAATCATTAAATACCGTGTGTTGGCGCGGTTAAAATAAGCTAAATCAAATTCAGCATCTAATGAAATGGCGGTGCTGTAAGCTTTTAAACTTTGATTAAAATTCTGGATCATACTGTTCAAAAGCCCCTGATAAAAGTATAGGTATGAATCGTATGATGAAATCATTTTCTCTTGTTCCGTAATATTTAGCATGGAACGAACGCTGTCAACTTCTAATTTAGAAAGCTCTGTTGATACTGTAAAGGTTGTTTTTAAAGGATTTGTAGTATTTAATTTTTCAAGACTTTCTAAGTAGAAAGCTATATTTTCATCGGGTAAATCGTAATGTTTGCTGGTAATTAATAATATTGGTTTTAGGTCAATAACAATACGACGGTTTTGAATTTGGCCATCATCCATATTTGCTCGATAAAAATCTGAATCGAATTCAATAATCTTGTTGAAATTGGCCGATGTGTCCATAAACTCGGCCATGGTAGTATCGCCATTATTTTTCGATTGGTATTCTTCAATTTTCTTTTGGGCAGTTTCTTTATCTTCCATAGCTCCAATAACATCGCCTACTTGATACCGAGCCGATGAACGAGCTTGAAAAGCTTTCGCAAAATCGGGAAATATTTCTATTGCCTGACTCCAATCTTGAATGGCACCATAGTAGTCTCCAACATCATATTTTACACCACCACGATTAAAATAAGGCAGAATATTTTGGGGGTTGTATTCTGAAGCCATTGTATAATCTTTTATTGCTCCCTGGTTGTCACCAATTTGCGATTTTAATATGGCTCGATTGAAGTAGGTTAGGGCATTTTCAGGATCAAGTTCTAGCACCTTATTGTAATCCTCCATTGTTCCGTCTAAATCATCGGCATGGTATTTAATAATAGCGCGCTGAAAATAATAGAGCGTATTGCTTTTGTCCATGTCAATGGCTCGGTTTAGGTCTTCTAACGCATCTTCGAATTTTTCTTTTTCCGATAATGCAATGGCTCGTCGTGCAAATCCGTCTGGGTTATAAGGGTTAAGTTTTATACCTTCAGTAAAATCTTTAATAGCTCCATCAAAGTCTTCTTTGCTCATTTTTGCATATCCTCTGTGTAAATATGCATAGGGCAGCTCCTTATTTAATTTTAAAGCCATATCAAAATC
Source organism: Salinivirgaceae bacterium (assembly GCA_027858735.1). Taxonomy (GTDB): domain Bacteria; phylum Bacteroidota; class Bacteroidia; order Bacteroidales; family SZUA-534; genus GH45. The sequence continues at coordinate 18,561 of JAQICC010000323.1, read as the reverse complement.
AGCAATGGATTTGTCATAGTCCTTAAGCATTAAATAGGTAAAACCTCTGCTTACGTAATTGTCAGGATTAGATATGTCGAGTTCAATCGCCTTTTTATAATCCTCTAAAGCATCTTGATAATCTTGCATGGCCGCTTTCGTAATTCCCCTAAATCGAAAACCTTCTGCAAAATAAGGGTTTAGTTCAATAACCTTATTGAAATCGGTATATGCCCCTTGGTAATCGCTTAAGGAGTATTTAGCAAATCCTCTAAAATAGTAAGCTTCTAATACATCAGGCTTAATTTGAATTATGGTATTAAAGCGCTGTATTGCTGATGTGTAATTCGATTTCATTAAATCGTGATGTCCTTCAATAAGGTAGTGTTGAATATCAAATTGAGATTTTCCTGTAATACATACAAGAAGTAGCAAAATAATTATCAGGGATTTCTTAATAAAAGCCATTCGTTTGCTGTTGTGAGGTTTAAAATTTCAAAGACCCAAAAATACAAATTTCAAACCAATGATTGTTAAATTGTGTTAAAGTATGTTAAGTCTTTGAAATACACGGTTCAATAACTAAGCATTGTATGTTGAAGAAGCCGTATCACCACCCGTACCTGTCCAATTTGTATGGAAAAATTCACCTCTTGGTTTGTCGGTTCTTTCGTACATGTGAGCTCCGAAATAATCGCGTTGCGCTTGCAATAAATTAGCAGGCAACGATTCACTTCTGTAACCGTCAAAATAGCTCAAGGCAGTAGAAAGTGCAGGAACTGGTATTCCGTTTAATACCGCTGTTGAAATAACTCTTCTCCATGCTTTTTCCGCCGTTTCCAATTTCTCTTTAAAGAAAGGATCTAAAAGTAAGTTTGAGATAGTTGGATTATTAACGTAGGCTTCTTTTATCTTGCCTAAGAATGCCGATCGGATAATGCAACCACCTCGCCACATTAATGCGATACCGCCATAATTTAAATCCCATTTATTTTCGTCAGCGGCAGCTTTCATTAATGCGTAACCCTGAGCATACGAAACCAATTTGGCAGCAAAAAGCGCTTCTCCAAGGTCTTTAATAAATTGTTTTTTATCGCCCTTAAAATTAGGTTGAGTAGCATTAATAATTTTTGAGGCAGCCACACGTTCATCTTTTTGCGATGATAGTGCTCTGGCGAAAACAGCTTCGCCAATTAGTGTAAGCGGTATGCCAAGGTCAAGAGCTTCAATGGCAGTCCATTTTCCTGTACCTTTTTGGCCGGCTTTATCTAAAATTTTCTCAACCAGCGGTTGACCATCTTCATCTTTATAAGCCAGAATATCGGTAGTAATTTCTATAAGGTAGCTGTCTAAATCGCCTCTGTTCCATTCCTTAAAAACTTCGTGCATTTCGTCGGGGGTTAATCCTAATAGCGATTTCATAAGATGGTAACCTTCCGAAATAATTTGCATGTCGCCATATTCAATGCCATTATGCACCATTTTTACAAAGTGTCCTGCACCTTGTTCTCCAACCCAGTCGCAGCAAGGAATATTGTTTTCAACCTTTGCAGAAATGGTTTGAAATATGGGTTTAACTTCTTCCCAAGCCGATTTTGAACCTCCTGGCATAATGCTTGGCCCGGTTAAAGCACCTTCCTCACCACCGGAAACACCGGTTCCAATATATCGCAGACCTTTACTTTCAACATAGTTAACACGTCTGGTTGTATCCGGAAAATGAGTGTTGCCGCCATCAATAATAATATCACCTTTGTCAAGATGCGGAATGAGCAATTCAATAAAATCATCGACAGGCTTGCCGGCTTTTACCATTAACATAATTTTGCGTGGTTTGGCTAAGCTTTTTACCAATTCTTCAATGGATTGTGCTCCACGAATATTTTTACCTTTTGCCCTGCCATTTATAAATTTATCAACCTTTTCTATCGATCGGTTAAAAGCGGTTACAGTGAACCCTTTACTTTCCATATTTAAAATCAGATTTTCTCCCATTACGGCTAATCCAACCAATCCGATATCTGATAATTCTTTCATTTTTCTAATATTTGTATGAGAAACCCATGTTGCAATAATGATATATTATGGCGCTAAATTAATAATAATCTAATTTATACTATGATACAATGCCTAGTTTTTATAGGGAGTTAAAAATACAATATCTACCTTTGATAAAAATTAAGAGCGATTGTTATGAATATACCAGAATCACATATAATAACCATTTTTGGAGCATCGGGCGATCTTACAAAACGCAAGCTTTTACCGGCATTGTTTAGTTTGTTTAAGCAAGATTTACTACCTAAGGAATTTAAAATTCTTGGCGTGGGTAGAACTGATTTTAGTGATGAATTGTTTAGAAAAAATTTTATTACATGGCTTGACGGTGAGGAAAAGGATGTTGAACCGTTTTTAAATAAACTATTTTACCAGAAAATTGATACTGGGAAAGTTGATGATTATGAGTTGGTAAAATCGAAATTGAATGAATTAAGAGAAGGTACTGGTATTCCTGAAAACTATATATATTACTTATCTACACCACCAGGCTTGTATGAATTGGTAGCCAAAGGTTTAGAAAAGGCAAATATTACTGCCGATGTTGAAGGTGAATCGTGGAAACGCATAATTATTGAGAAACCATTTGGTATTGATTTAGCATCAGCCAAAAAGCTAAACAAGAATTTGCTAAACTATTTTAGCGAGGATCAGATTTATCGAATTGACCATTATTTGGGAAAAGAGACCGTGCAGAATGTATTGGTTACGCGATTTGGCAATGGAATTTTCGAGCCTCTTTGGAACCGTAATTATATTCATCATGTTGAGGTAACATCTTCAGAAGAATTAGGGGTTGGTACTCGTGGTGGTTATTACGACAATTCGGGTGCTTTGCGCGATATGGTGCAAAATCACCTATTGCAATTGGTAGGTTTAGTTGCAATGGAACCCCCTATTCATGCCGAATCAAAAGCAATTCGAAACGAAGTGCTAAAGGTATTTCAATCATTGAGGCCAATAAAGGAAGAAGAAGTACCAAAGTATGTCATTCGAGGGCAATATACAGGTTCAACTGTTAAGGGAGAGTGCCTTACTGGTTATAGATATGAACAGGGTGTGCCCAATGATAGTAGAACGGAATCGTACCTAGCCATGAAGTTTTTTATTGATAATTGGCGCTGGAAGGATGTACCTTTTTATATTAGAACTGGCAAACGATTACCAACACGTGTAACCGAAATTGTGATACACTTTAAAAAGTCGCCTCATCATATTTTTAGTCACGATGACCTAACAATAAATGCGCACAACCAGTTGGTAATTCGCGTGCAACCCGATGAGGGTTTATTGTTTAAATTTAGTATGAAAGTGCCTGGCGCTGGTTTTAACACCAAAACCGCAAACATGGATTTTCACTATTCCGATTTAAACGACGATCATATTCCAGAGGCTTACGAAAGATTGCTATTGGATTGCATGCAAGGCGATTCAACCCTTTATATTAGAGGCGATGCTGTTGAAGAGGCATGGGCATTTGTGCAGCCTATTATAAATGCTTGGAAAAACAATCCTGAAATTCCTGTTTACGGCTATCCGGCCGGATCCTGGGGACCAGCACATGCCGATACTTTGATTGAAGAGCCAGAAATTACCTGGCGTTATCCATGTAAAAACTTAAGCAACGATGGCGAGTATTGCGAATTGTAGTTTATTTTGGGTTCAATAACTTCCCCGAAATACACGGGCCAGACTGTTACGCTCGGAAGTAAAAAACTCATTTACATCTGGTAAATTCGTTTTTTTACTTACTTAGCAAGTCTCGTTCTTAAGCCCTAAATTGGCTATATTGATTATTTGAATATGAATTCAAGCCCTGAAGGGGCGTAATATATTAGCTTGGGGCAAGGCCCCAAGGTTAGTGCAAAGCACTAAAAGAGGTGCAAGTAGATACTTATTAATGGAAAGATATTTTTCATGCACCGCAGATTGAACCGTAAATTGTATAGGGATGAACTATAAAATATTTAGCAATAAAGCAGAAACGGCAAAGGCCCTTGCCGAAGATTTATATCAGCTAATTTCTAAAACAGATAAAGATAAAATAACCATAGCAATATCAGGTGGTTCAACCCCTTTTGTTATGTTCGATATTTGGGCAAAGCGTTACAGTCAAAAAATTGATTGGAATAAGCTGCATTTCTTCTGGGTTGATGAACGCTGTGTTGATCCTTTGGACGATGAAAGTAATTACAAAAATACCAAGCAGGTTTTATTTGATAAGGTGAATATACCGGGTGAGAATATCCATAGGGTTAGGGGAGAACGCGACCCAAATCAAGAAGCCTTGTTATATGCGAAAGAAATAGGAAAACATGTGGTGGTAACTAATAGCTGGCCACAATTTGATATTCTTCTATTGGGAATGGGTGATGACGGTCATACGGCTTCCATTTTTCCTCCGCAAATTGATTTAATGGAATCGGAAAAGACCGTTTCTGTTGCTCAAAATCCATACAGCGGTCAAGAGCGAATTACCTTAACTGGAAGGGTTATTAATAATGCTTCGAATGTTTATTTTTTGGTTACAGGACAGTCTAAGGCTGAAAAGGTTACTGCGATTTTTAATAAAATTGGAAATTATAGAAAGTATCCAGCTGCACACATTAAAACAGAGTCGGGAAATTTGACTTGGTACTTAGATCAGGAAGCGGGCTCTTTTTTGGAGTAAACAATCAGCAGTCAACAGTCAGCGGTCAACAGTCAGCAGAGCAGTCAACATGCTGAAGATCGCCAACTGAAAACTGTTTACATTGGAGAATAAGTTGTCATGTTATAAAAATCAATTAATTTAGTACAAACTAATGTTTTATGAACCTATTCGCCTGGTTTTGGTCATTTGTAGTAGTTATTGGAGTGTTGTATACAGCACTAATAGTTTGGTTTTTAAACGGCTGGAAAAGCATTCCCCAATTTACATCATCGAAGCAAAAATTTTCTACCAAGGTAACTGTAGTAGTACCTTTTTATAATGAACAACCAACTTTAAAAAAGTGCATTGAAGCTTTGCTTAAGCAAAACATTCAAACTCTTGAATATCAAATACTGTTAATCGATGATCAATCGGATGATAGTTCGACTGAAATTGCTAAAGGTTTTGCTGAACAATATCATAGGGTAAGTTATTTTGTAACGGAGCAAAAAGGTAAAAAGCATGCCATTTTGTTGGGAGTTAAGAATGCCCTTGGAGAATTAATTGTGACTACCGATGCCGATTGTACCTACAATAAAAATTGGCTTTCAACGATCGTTGATTACTATGAATCTTATGAATCCAATATAATTGTTGGCCCAGTTATGTTTCAAGATGGCAAGTCGCTTTTACAAAAATTCCAACAAATAGAATTTACAAGTTTGGTAGCTTCGGGAGCAGGGGCTATTGGTATTGGACATGCCATAATGTGCAATGGGGCAAATTTGGCCTTTAAAAAAGAAGTGTTTGATGAATTTGACGATCCTTTAAATTTAAAATACAACTCGGGTGATGATGTTTTTCTCTTACATAATATGAAAACCATTGATAACGATAAGATTCATTTTCTTAAATCGGAAGATGCTGTTGTTAGAACTCGCGCGGTTAAAGATTTAAGAACCTTTTTTAAGCAACGGTTTCGATGGACATCAAAAGCCCCGGGATATAAGGATAACGATACCCAATTTACTGCCTTTGTGGTTTTTGCTGCAAGTTTGCTTTGGGTTTCGGGTCTCGCATCGTTGACTTACAACAGTGATTTTTGGAAACCAGTATTGTTTTTGTTTGTGCTTAAAACTATTGTTGACATCGTATTTTTAAATCAGATATCTGATTTTTTTAATATAAAAAGGATGGTGAAATGGATGCCATTATTCCAGCTTTTTTATGGTTTTTATGTGGTGATTGCAGGTCTATCCGTATTTTTTAAAAAGAGGCTATAGTCTGGAAAGTGAAGCGCCTGCTTCGCTATATGATATAAAAACGAAGCAGGCGCTTCGTTGTCCTTTAACTTGTTTTTCTATACCTCCAGGTAGCTAAACTTAAAATAATTACTGCGTAAATACTCAATGAAATAAATTCGGGTAATAAGTTTATAAACCCCGATCCTTTGAGCATCACCATTCTTAGAACTTTCATAAAATAGGCTATGGGGTTAATAATGTTAAACTTCTGAACCCAAATAGGCATACTTTCAATGGGAGTGAAAATGCCACTTAATAGAATGAAAACGATTATGGCGAAAAAGCCAATAAACATCATTTGTTGCTGAGTTTCAGCCATGGTTGATATAAATAAACCGATCCCTAATACCACCAATAAATAAACAAAAGTAAAGCCTAATAAAACCCAGATGCTTCCTACTAAAGGAACGTTAAAAAAAATGCGTCCAATAGTAGTGGCCAATATCAATTCAAATAAACCAATTATTAAAAAAGGCAACAGTTTTCCAACGATGAAATGGTACTTTTTCATGGGGGTTACATTCAGTTGCTCGCTGGTACCAATTTCTTTTTCGCGCACAACATTAAGCCCCGAAATAAAAATACCGATCATTGAAATTAGTATTACCATAATACCCGGGAACATATACCATTTGTAGTTAAGCTCGGGGTTATACCAAAAACGAGGATTAACTTTGATGGTTTTTATGGGAGAGGGACTTATACTCGATACGAGTTCAGTTGCAAGATTTACGTTAAAATCGCGTATTACATTTGCTGCGTATGAGTAGGCTAGCGTGGCAAAATTACTGTTTATAGCATCAGGAATAAATTGAACAGACGCACGTTTTTGTTTAATAAGATCTTTGCTGAAATTCTGAGGAATAACTACAATCATTTCTGCATTGCCGCTTGCTAATTCGTCTTTGGCCTGATTTAAAGAAAATGTAGTTGAATTAATTTTAAAAAAAGAGCTGCCTTCCAATTTATGAACCAATCGATGCGATGTATTGGTTTGGTCGTAATCAACAATGCATAGTTTTACATTTTTAATTTCGAAAGTGGTTGCATGTACTAATATTAGTAGCTGAATTATGGGCAAAACGAATATTATAGGCAGAATTACCTTGTTTCGTCGTATTTGCCTAAACTCTTTTTGAAGTAGAAAAATGATGGTTCGCATATTCAAATTTATTTAACCTATTGCTATTTGTGTTTAAAGGGTTCTTAGTCTTCAGTCCTCTGTCTCAAGTTTACTGCTTACTGTTTACTACCTACTGTTGACTGAGGACTGCCTACTGTTGACTGAGGACTGCCTACTTTAGACTGCCTACTACTCAACTCAACTCAACTCAACTCTACTCAACTCAACTCTACTCTACTCTACTCTACTCTACTCTACTCTACTCTACTCTACTCTACTCTACTCTACTCTACTCTACTCTACTCAACTCAACTCTACTCTACTCTACTCTACTCTACTCTACTCCAATCGTATTTTAAATTTCTTTATACTCAAGGCAATAAAAAGCAATGTCATTCCAAGTAGAATTAAAGTTTCTTTCCAAATAAACGCTATACCATTTCCTTTAATCATTATGCTTTTTAGTATTTCAATAAACCAACGTGGGGGCATTGCAAAGCTTACATAATATAAAATGTCGGGCATATTTTCAACCGGAAAAATAAATCCAGAAAGAAGCATGCTAGGCATCATTAAGCCTACCATTGAAAAAAGCATTGCTTGTTGCATGGTAGAGCTAACAGTTGATATTAAAATTCCGAGTGACAACGATAATAGAATAAACAGCAAGCATTCGCCAATAAGCAATGTTAAACTTCCTGCTATGGGTAAACCAAAAACATAATATGCCAGCAGTAAAATGGTTATTACGTTGCCCATCGATAAAATTAAATAGGGGGTTACTTTTCCCAGTATTATTTGTATAGGCTTAAGTGGCGATCCTAATAATACTTCCATGGTACCCAATTCTTTTTCGCGGGTAATGGTTATGGAGGTCATAAGTGCAGAAATGAGCAAAAGAATAATGGCCATAGTACCCGGAACAAACATAAATACACTTTTAAGTTCAGGATTGTAAAACATGCGAACTTCAGGTATGATCATTATGTTACCGGAGCCTAATTGGTTTTCTTTAAGTACAAAATCGTTAATTAAACTACTCATGTATCCATTTAGCATATTTGCGGTATTGGGTTCCGATGCATCAAGTATTAATTGAACCGATGCTTTCCCTTCTTTCTCGAAATTCTTACCAAAATTAGGTTCGTAAACTAACACGGCTCTTACTTTTCCCTCTTTAAAAACTTCATGAATTTGATTTTCATGATCCAAGTTTTTTTCCAAAATAAAATAGTCCGATGATAATATTTTATTTGTTAACCTTTGCGAAGTGGCGTCTTTTGATTTATCAAGAATGGCAATTCGTGCATCCTTTAAGTCAGTGTTTATTGCAAACCCAAAAATCAAAATCTCGGCAACAGGAATACCAAATATTATTACCAGGCTCCGTACATCGCGAAATATGTGGTGAAATTCTTTTTTTATAAAACTTAAAAATCTTTTCATGTTAAGTTGTTTATTGGCTTTCGGTTTTAAATGGTAATTTTCAGCTTTCTGTTACAAGTCTTCAGTCTTCAGTTCTCAGTCTGCTTCTGCCCAATATTTAATTAAATTTTTCTGGATTATTCATCATATAATTGAGGAGTTTGCCAACTTCTTATGATTCAGAAATTAATTCATCGTATAGCTCTTTTGAAATATATTTAAATGATAATGAGAAGTCGAGCCATATTTGAGTCTCTGTATTCTCTCCGTCAGAATCGCTAAGTTTACTTGTAAAATGTTTTGGATACCTTCTTTTTCGGTAAGCCTCACCTATATTTGAGCAAACAGAGCGAGAAGACCTTCTAATTTGATCAGTCAAAGAATATTTTTCTTCGGAGGGAAATGATTTTGTGATTTCAAATATTTTCAATGCAAGTTCAAATGCCTTTTTGTATGCTAATAGCTCCCTAAATCCCATAGTTTTGTTCCTTGTTTAATACCTTTTTATATATTAATATTCAGTCATCAGCCATTAGTATATGCTTAATATGGTCTAATGTTGGCTGCTTACTGTAGACTGCTTAGTGCCTACTGTTTACTGCCTACTGAGGACTGAAAACTGCCTACTGATAAAAATCCGGTCGTGCTACTTTAATAAATACTTCGTTCATGTCTTTAGCTTTGTATTTTTCTTTTAGTTTTCCTGGAGTATCCAGTGCGTCTATTCTACCATCAACCATAATGGTTACGCGGTCGCAATATTCAGCTTCGTCCATATAATGTGTGGTTACAAAAACGGTAATCCCATTGTTTGATGCTTCATAAATCATATCCCAAAACTGCCTTCGAGTAATGGGGTCAACACCTCCTGTAGGTTCATCTAAGAAAACAATGCGAGGTTCGTGAAGAATGGCTACCGAAAAAGCAAGCTTTTGCTTCCATCCTAAAGGAAGGTCACCAATGAGTGTTTTTCGGGCATGTTCCATGTTTAACTTTGTCAATAGTTCAGAGGTTCGTTTCTTAATTAGTTTTCTGCTCATTCCATAAAAGCCGCCGTATAATTCAATATTTTCCTCAATGGTTAGGTCTTCGTAAAGCGAAAATTTTTGACTCATATAGCCAATGTTCTTTTTAATCTTTTCAGTCTCCTTATAGGCATCAAATCCTGCAACGGTAATTTCTCCCGATGTGGGGTGCGATAAACCACAGAGAATGCGTATTGTAGTGGTTTTTCCTGCACCGTTTGCTCCCAGAAAACCAAAAATTTCGCCTTTATAAACCTCAAAATTCAGGTTGTCGTTGGCCACAAAATTTCCGAACATTTTTACAAGGTTTTTTACTTCAATATCTGTTGTGCGGTTTTGCATTTTATAATAAAATTAAAGTCTGTTTTCCTTAAATCGGGTTTCAATTTCTTCCTGTATGCTTACCGATTTATAATCAAATAAATCAATGAGTTTTTTATGCTCCACAGGAACCTCAGCAGCTAAATCCTCAGGGAAATTATTTAAAAGCAGCAAGGTTTTGTATATGAAGCGCACAAAAGGCGTAATTGGATAAGCTAAAAACGACACTATTTTTACAATCGGCAATGGAATGGACATGTGTTTTACAGGTTTGCCTGTTATTTGAGATACCAATTCAGCAAAATCAGGAAAACTAATAGCCTGTGGACCGGTTAATTTTAATCGTTGACCACCCAAATCGGTGCGCAAAATTGCCTGGGCTGTAATTTCACCAACATCCTCAGGCGATATGGTAGCAATTTGCTTAAAACCGCCACCAGGAATTGCCACTTTATTATTACGTAAAAATTGAAAAAACAAATCGAATGCTGGGGCATCACCTAATATAGTCCAGTTCAAATTCGACGCTCTTATTCTTTTCTCCACCTCAATTTTATAAATTCCAATTTCCTTAATATTTAATTTGTGTAAAATATCTTCGCGCATTTCATAACCCGACATGTAAATTAACCTTGATACATTTTGCTTTTCGGCTTCATCAATAATAGCCAGAATGGCATCGCGCTCAATCAGCTTCATTTTGCGAATAAGTTTTACATGTATGGCTGATAGGCAAAGCACCACAACATCCATATCCTGTAAAGCACCTTTAATTGTAGCAGAGTTGGTAACATCACCTTCAAAAATATCTATTTGTGATCCAAATTTTTGAAGTGCTCTTTCTTTGTTTCGGGTAACTACGCGAACTTCACAGGATTTTAGCATTAATTTTTCAACCACTTTATGGCCGTAAAATCCGGTTCCTCCAAATACTACTACTTTCTCAATTGTTTGCATAGGGATGTTATTATTCGTTCATAAGCTGCATAAAACAATCTTCAATATTTGCCTCAGTTGGCTCTATTTCAATCTCCTGATTCCCTTTTGATGACAAATAGGCTTTTAGTTCATTACTATCGGGATCATTATTTTTTGCTGTAAAATGCACATATTCACCAAATGGATATACCGTGCCAGCGTTTTCATAGGTGCGCAGATCAGAAATAAGCTTATACTTATTTGGTGCAGTTATAGCAAGAAGTTTTTTCGGGAATTGTTCGATTATTCCATCAGGGGTATTAATTGACATAATGTTACCATTTTGAATTAAGGCGACTCTGTCACATAAACTTGCTTCGTCCATGTAGGGAGTCGATACTAAAATGGTTATGTCTTTTCCCTGAAGGCGTTTTAGCATTTGCCAAAACTCCATTCTAGAAACAGCATCTACGCCTGTAGTTGGCTCATCAAGAATCAAAACTTTGGGTTTGTGAATTAAAGCGCAAGAAAGGGCTAGCTTTTGCTTCATTCCACCCGAAAGTCTTCCTGCCAAACGCTTTTTAAAAGGTTCAATTTGTTTGTAGATGTCAGCAATTAAATCGTAATTTTCTTCAATAGTAGTATCAAAAACGGTGGCGAAAAAGTTGAGATTTTCCTCTACGCTTAAATCTTGGTAAAGGCTGAACCTTCCTGGCATGTATCCAATAACATTTCGTATGGCTTTAAAATCTTTAACTGCATTTAAACCATCTAATTGAGCACTTCCAGTGTCGGGCAGAAGCAAAGTTGTTAAAATGCGAAAAAGTGTGGTTTTTCCAGCACCATCGGGGCCAATTAATCCGAAAAGCTCGTTTTTATTTACTTGTAAACTTACATTATCAAGGGCTTGAACTTCGCCGTACGATTTCGATATGGAGTTTATTTGTATCATTCTGGTTGCTTGTTACTTGTTGCTTGTTGCTTGTTTCTGGTTTGTTGTTTTGCCACTGCAATTTGCAAGTAAAACTAGTTGCACTAAATTCTACAAAAGTTTTGTTTTATTGGTTGGTTTTGGTGCTTTTACAACCATAATTCGTGCTATTTTGTCGCTTGTATTTGCTAAACAATGCACAATTCCTTTCGGACTTTCAACCAAATTATCTTTTTCAACCCTAAAAGTTTCATCACCTACCTGCACATCGGTAGTTCCTTCTAGAATAAAGAAAAACACATCGACAGGAGTAATATGTGGTTTTAAACTTTCTCCTGGTTTTAAATTAATATGCATAACCTGTGCATTGTTATGATCATATAATCTTCTTACGTCGATTTTATGAGGTGTTTCGATAATTTCCAGATTTTTCCAATTTACTATTTTCATTGTATTTGTTTTTAAATAAGTGTTTCTGTTGTAAGCTTATTGATGACTTTGATCTGCCTATAGAATAGTGTTTTGTGAATTCAAAAGATGATTCCAGAACTTTTGACTGCAGACTGAAGATTGCCTACTGAAGACTAAAAACAACCTCTCCAGGCATACCAATTTTTATACTGCCATCGTTTGGCACATTAATTTTTACAGCGTAAACCATACTTACCCGTTCTTCTTTAGTTTGTATAATTTTAGGCGTAAATTCGGCTTTGCTCGATATCCAAGCAATTGTACCGGTAAATTCCAGGTATTCTTTAGCTCCTTTGTCAATTAATACCTTGCACGATTTTCCTTTTTCAACTTTGTGCAACTGACCTCCCGATACATAGGCACGAAGTATAACATTGTCGATATCAGCTATTTTATAAAGCGGCTTCCCTGCTGCGGTTATCTCGCCTTGTTCTGCGTATTTTTCCAGAACGGTCCCTGTTAAAGGATTTATTATTCTGCATTTGTTTAATTGTTCGTCAATTAAAAGCTTTTTGGCTTTTAATACTTTCAACTCTTTGGCTATAGCCGATTTCTGTGAAGAGCTAGCTTCTATCTGTTTTTCAATAACTTTTAAACCACCCAAAACATCATCCAATTGTTTTTGAGTTGCCGCACCACTCTCTTTCATGTTGTTTAAACGCTCAAAGTCAATTTTAAGGTTCTCCTTTTGCTGTGTCATTATGGCCGATTGTGCTTCAATACTTTGCATATTGGCTATTATTCTGTTTTGTTGGGCCTCAATTTCACTAAGTTGTAGAGCTGGCATAATAGTATCAATAAGCCCAATAGTTTGGTTTTTATTAATAACAGTACCTTCCTCTATATTTAGCAATAGAATTTTCCCGCTCATTTCCGACGATACCATGGTTTCGTCAGCTTCAAAATTTCCGTAGGCATCTGCTGTATTAGTATTGTCGTTGCAACTTGCGAATATTAGAGCAATTGATAATAAAATAATAAGTTTATGCATAATTGTATGTTTTAAATTCGTGTTAATCAGTTGTTTTTTTGTTTAAAATATGTTTGAACCTAAAAGTGATAATTCATCGATTTGAGATTGTAGGAGTTGAATTTCTCGCGATTCTAAATTTATTCTTGCTTGTTTTTCGGCATTTAAGTCGCGTAAATAATCAGCAGAGGTTTTAGTCCCATTTTTTAATTGATCGGCACTGCGCTTGCTAATTTTTTCTTGAAGTGCAATTATGTCTCTGTCTTTAACAATTAACTGCTTTAGTTTTTGCTGGCGGTTTTTACTTTCGTTAATCGATATGTTTAAGTTTTTATTAAAGGCATCCTTATTATCCTCGATAATTAATTTTTGAATGGTCAATTGTTGTTTTTCTTTTTTGGTATGCCCCCAATCGTAAATATTCCATTTAAATTGTGCCCCTACCATATAAAAACCATGTAAATCGGCGTTAAAAAAGTCATACCCTGGCTTACCATAACCTAAATTTGCAAAAGCGCCCAGGGTTGGCATTCTTTTACGCTGTGTTAATTCTATGGATGCATCGAGCAATTGTGCTTGATTTAAAAACAATTGATGCTCGGGTCTGAATAGTTGAGCTTCGGTATCTTTGTTAAACGAGGGAACAGCCAATTCAGCATCCTTATCGATATCAATACAAGCCAAAATACCAATGGCTTTAATAACTTGTTCGCTAGCCGATTCAAGTTCAATGCTTTGTTGTTCAAGTCTTAGTAGCTCTGCATTTAAGTTATCAAGCTCCGATTCTAGAACCATACCCTGTTTAACTGCCGAAGAAAGAACCTTTCTTTGTTCAATGATAGTTTCATGAATAAGGGTAAGAATTCCTTGATTTTCTTGCAACAATAGGCACTGAAAGTAAAGCTTGTTAATTTGTTCTTTTATCTTGTAAATGTCAACTTCAACCTTTTGCACTTCAACAAGCGTGCTTTGCTGGTTGAGGTTTTTGGCAGCCTTAATATTGCCCCCATCATATATTAATTGGTTAATTTCAATGTTAGCCGAGTATTGATCTTTTGGCATTTCAGGTATCGAAACTCCAGGTATAGGGATTGATATTGATACAACCTCCGACTGATAAGATGCTTTACCTACAAGGTTTATACTTGGAAAGTATTTCGATGAGAGGTTATCAAGTTTAAGCTGATCAATTTCTTGCAGTTTTGCTTTCTGGTTAGCCAGCGGAAAGTTTGCTGTAGCGCTGTCATGACACATTTGTAAAGAAATGGTGTTCTGTGCAAAACCATTCAAACTTAAAAATAAAACCATCGCTACTATAAATAATCTCGCAATTTGAAATATACGTTTCATAATATATTTAATAATAATATTTAAAACTATGGGCATGTTATAATTTAGTTGTTTGTTTGCAAGAGAAATACATCTATCAATACTTTGATGCCCATTTTTGTGTTTGATCTTAGAAGTATTCATTGCATTAATTTTATTGTACCAATAATTTGTCTGAGTATTAAGGCCTTTTTGCTATTTGTAGCCTTGAAGGGCTTTCATCACAAAATCAACAATAGATAGTTTGCGAGAAAGTAGATATTCTTTATATGCTTTATGATCCCCTTCGAAAAAAATGCGTTCGACAATTGGCCTTGCCACAACTGGAAAAATTACCATAGACAAAAGATTTAATATAAAATCATGGGGATGAATCGTATAACCTTCTTTATTTAATTGCCTCTGTAAAGGATCTAACAGTTGATTAGGTTTAATATCTGCACTAGCAAAGCGTTTAATTAACCCATCAGGGTTGCGGGTTATTTCGCCAAAAATAAAATTTGGTAGAAACGGATTTTTAGAAAGAAGATCAGTGTAAGTGTCCACAAACTTTCCAATTTTATCTTCAATCGATACGCCTTCTTGCATAATTCCCTGAAGCATACCGCCAATTTTCCCCATTATTTTGGAAAATACAAAGTCAAAGAGTTTGTCTTTTGATCTAAAATAATAGTGTAAAAGGCTTTTGTTTATGCCCGCCTTATCGGCAATTTCTTGCATTCTAGCTCCGGCCATTCCTTTTTCAACAAACACTTCGCGAGCTGCTTCGGCAATTATTTCTTCTGTTTGTTTTTCTTTATTTGTCATTTTAATCAGAGAGTTTAATCAAAGAGTTTAACCAAATGGTCAATACAAATTAAAAACATATTTTTGAATTAACCAAATAATTAGACTAAAAAGTTTGACCAAATGGTTAATATTGTGATACTGATGTTTTTAATAAATTGATGAAAATTTATTGTTAAAAAATGTAACTATTATGATGTGTTTCATGTTTTTTTCTTTGCAGTGCCAAATTTATTTGATACACGATAAAAGAAAATTTCTGATAATTTAAATTAAAAGGTGTTTGTATTATCAAGGATAATATGAACATAGGGGATAAATCTGTTATTGTTATGCTAACAGTTTTGCTTATTGCAAATCTCCTGATGGGAACAATGAAAAAACGCCCCACCCAATTTATGACTTCGAAATCAGAAGGTGAGGCGAGTATAAGAATAAATTAACAAAAATAATGAAAAAAATAATAGTTATTAGTGTAATATTTGCTGCATTTTTATCATGTGAAGATAAATCAGTGATTGAATTAGAAGAAATTAATGATGAGTCAAGCAAAAGTGGCATAGTTTATTTTGAATCAGGAGAAGATTATTCTGAGGCAATTAAATTAACCTTAAAAAGTAGTTCCTTAGATGAGCGTAAAGCATGGGAAGAATCTAAAGGAATTGTTTCTTTTGGAAGTTATTGTGATGCTTTATACGAAGATGTTGAGGCCGAAAATTTTAATTCATTTGATGACATAGTGAAATTTGCTGAAGAAAACAGCAAATACTTTCAGTTAATTGAGGACGAAAAAGGAGACTTTATCTTTGCCTGATTGATTCATAAAATTTGACAAAAAGCACATATCTTTTTCATTATCTAAACCTTATAATCTTAAAGTGTTGCTATTAATTTTGTCAAATTTTACTAAACTGTGCAAACATGAATTGATTTTAGAAGCAGGATTATTAAAATGGTATGAAAATGTAGAAGAATCAAATATAGAGGAATTAATGAACTTTAGTTATACTGTTGAAAGAAACCAAAATTACATCTGCAATTATTTTTTTCATAATGGTTCAACTAACGCTAAAGCAGAAAATAAAAATGGGAAAATTAAAAAATTTATAAGTTCAAATCAAGGCACTAGAGATAGATTTCTTCCTTTTTAGACTAAAAAAATACTATGCGTAATTTGGGAATTTACCCACTCTAGCACCTCAAAATAAATTTTTGCCATAATTTTGAGTTTTCCCTAAACTCAAAGACATTAGATTTATAATATTCATATGTAAAATTCAAAAAAAGTTATCTCTTATTTAAAATGCTTGTTAAATAGTTATATTCGCTGAACCAATAATTTCAAAGCATGAATATCAATATTGAATCGACATGGAAAAAAAAATTACATCCTGAATTTGAAAAAGAATACTTTAAAAATTTAATGCTCTTTGTAAAATCTGAATACCAATCCAAAACCATATACCCATCAGAGAAAAATATTTTCAGAGCCTTCAATTTATGTCCATTCAACAAGGTTAAAGTAGTAATTATTGGTCAAGACCCTTATCATGGCCCTGGCCAGGCACATGGCTTATGCTTTTCAGTTGAAGATGGAGCTAAATTTCCACCTTCGTTACGTAATGTTTTTAAAGAAATAAATAACGACTTGGGTAATCCAGTAGCAGAATCAAGCGACTTAAGTCGTTGGGCTAAGCAAGGTGTGTTTTTGCTAAATGCCACACTTACGGTTGAAGCAGAAAAAGCCGGTTCGCATCAAAAAAAAGGTTGGGAAACCTTTACCGATGCTGTAATTAAAACACTAGGCCAACAAAAAGAAAACTTGGTATTTATACTATGGGGTGCGTATGCACAAAGAAAAGCTGAAATGATTGATAAAAATAAACATCTCGTATTAAAATCGGTTCATCCTTCTCCACTTTCAGCAGCGCGTGGTTTTTTCGGAAATAACCATTTTAGTAAAGCCAACAATTATTTAGAATTGCATAAAAAAACCTCAATTAATTGGTAAAAATAGTTTAACATAACTAAATTTCTTCTATTTTTACTTCAAAAAAAAAAATTTCGTATTCATCTGTTTATCTGGTATTTACAAATTACACTTTATCTTTTTTTAAAAATATTTTAATTTTACTGATTACGTTTAGCTATAAAAATGTATTAATTAATGAAATGAGTAGACTCCCGGGAGCTGACAAAATTGCGGAAATACTCAATGGAAATGAAAAAGTTATAAGTACGGTTTACAAAAAGGTGTACCGTCATCTGGAAAATTATGGCAGAAGTATAAATGCTTCCGATCATAATATTAAAGAGTCAGTGCAAGATGCCTTTGAGGTTTTTTACAGGCAAATTTTGAATAAAAAACTTGTTTTATCCTGTACATTGGAGACTTATATTATTTCTATTGCTAAGAGAGCTCTGCAAACTAATGAACGAAATTTTGGTTCTTATACTAAAGAACCAATTAATGCATACGAGCTAATTGATGAAAAGGAATTTAGTCAGGTTATTGAAGACCAAAAACACAAGCTTTTTGTTAAAGAATTTAAGAAATTAAATGAAGAGTGCAGAAGAGTTATTACACTCACATTGGAAGGTTTTAACGCAACTCAGATTAAAAAGAGAATGAACTATTCATCGGAAAGTTTCGTAAGAATTAAAAGACAAAGATGTAAAAGTTACTTAACCCAGAAAATTAAAGAAAATCCTGAATATGAAAAACTCAGAAATGCAAACCCGGAAGATTTTGAATTTCCTTTATAACGATGCTAGTACTCAAAAGAAACGCCAGTTTGAAGAGGAAATTAAAAACAATAGTGAACTTAAAAATGAATTGGAACTTCAAAAAGAAATAGACAAGGCCATAAGCAACGAAATTAAAGTTGATAGTTTTAGAGATCGGCTGAATAATATTCATGATTCTCATATTAACAAAAGGGAGGGTCGAATTCTAAATCTCCAAAATAAATGGTACTGGGCTGCAGCCTCCATTACCATATTTTCAGGCACAGCAATCTATTCAATAAAAAATCATTTTCAAAGTACCGACAAATTATACCAGAACTATTACGAAAAATGGGAGCCCTCATTTGTTACCCGAGGTGCAGAATCAGAAGCTCTTTATAAAAACATTGCTGATGAATTCGAAGCCGGTAATTATGAAAAAGTAAAATGACTATCCGCTTTTTTACCCAAATTTACAGACCTAGTATACAGGCTATTAATAGTCTGTCAAATATTTTTTCTCCGAAAAACCTACGATTGTATTTGTAACAAAATTCATTCA
>JAQICC010000298.1 GCA_027858735.1 Salinivirgaceae bacterium | reverse complement strand
TTATATATTTTAGTATTACTACGAATTTAGTGGAAAAACTTATAAATAGTACAATTTTATCAATGGGATAAAGTCGACAGTTCCGAAAATTATTGAATCTATGATTCAAATTAATTTTCGAGCATCCTCGAAAAAATATGCAAATCTAAGATTTCATTTTTTCGGGATCTACAGTTATCAGTCGGTAAATATGTACATCTTATAAAAACACCCGCAAAATTGGTAGTAGAACCATATTTTTTTCTCCCTAACAATATAATATGAAATAATCTAAATATATTACTATCAAAATCAAAATTAAAAGTCTTAATTATTAACATGATATAAGTCATTTAACTTGTTGAAATGAATTTTGCCAACTAATTTGTTATAAATCATAAGGATACTTTACATTTACTAAAAACAATGCATTACCTGGAGCTGACGATCCTGCTTGGCATCTATCTTTAGCTTCAATTATGGTACAAAAATCAGCTATAGTAAGCTTTTTTCTGCCTACATCTAGCAATGTTCCAACAATAGCTCTAATCATATTTCGTAGAAACCTATCGGCAGTAATTGTAAAAACTATATTTTCGAGGCTTACTGCCCATTGTGCCTCTGTTATTTTGCAATTATTGGTTTTTACATCAGTATCCACTTTACTAAAACTTGTGAAATCGGTGTAATTAAGTAACTTTTTTGCGGCATCATTCATTAAGTCAATATCTAAATCTCCATTAACCTGATGACTGTACATGTAGTAAAAAGGATCCTTGTTTTGAGTAATGTAATAGTTGTAGGTTCTCGATGTGGCGTCAAATCTACTATGCGATGCTTGCTTAACTTTTATTATTTTGTAAACCAATATTTCTTTTGGAATAAATCGGTTTAATTTATAAACTAAGTTCGAATCATCTTGCAAGTATTCACTGTCTGAATCGAAATGGGCATAGAAATTTCGGGCATGTACACCCGTATCTGTTCTTCCGCAGCCCACAACATTTATACCTTCTTTTAATATATTTGAAAGCGCCTTATTAATCCATTCCTGAACTGTTGTTGCATTAGGCTGAATTTGCCAACCATGAAATTTTGACCCATTATAGTCAAGCTTAATAAAATACCGTGTACTCACTAATTTCTAATATTAAAATTGGTTTGGATTTGTATGATTATTCTATTGACGATCTGGATCATTTATTTCTGTTTAATGGTATTTGAAGATAAAACTCAGAACCTGATCCGATTTCTGAGTTTGCCCACAATTCACCTCCTAGCATATGAGCAAGTTTTTTTGATATGGTAAGGCCCAAACCTGCACCTCTATATTTTTTATCTTTGGAGTCTTCGCTTTTTCTAAATCGATCAAAAACAACGGCAAGGCTATCTGCACCAATGCCAATCCCAGTATCCTTTACGTAAGTAATTATATTGGAGTCTTCAATCCATAATTTTATTGCAACCGATCCTTTGCTGGTGAATTTAAACGCATTATCAATTAAGTTGTTAATAATTTGCTTAATCCTAATGTCATCACTTATTACTTCTATGTTTTTGTCCGCTATACTATTTATTAGCTCAAAGTTAACATTTGAATAGTCTGTGTTACTAATTACCTTCCAGCTTGCAAATATTTCATTAATAAGCTCAATAAAGTTAAATTTTTGCTTTGAAATAATTAATTGATTTCCTTCAATTCTAGATAAGTCCAATATATCATCGATAAGGAATAATAAAGATTGGCTATTGGAGTTAATTAGGTTGGTGAATGTTTTGCGTTCATCGAGCGAAAAGCCCGTTTGCGTTAATAATGATGAGAAACCAATAATAGCATTCATGGGGGTTCTTATTTCATGACTCATATTGGATAAAAATGCCATTTTTAATTGTTCCGATTCTTCAGCTTTTAATTTAGCTTTTTCTAGTTCTTTGGTACGCTCTTTTACTAATGTCTCCAGATTGTTGCGATGTTTCTCAAGCTCAGTGTTTTGATTTTCAATTTGTTGGTAACTTTCTTCCAAATTTGTATTAACTTCAATTAAATGCTCGCTTTTTGTTTTAAGCTCTTCACTTTGTAAATTAATTTCGTTGTTTTTGCCTGCTAGCACCCTATTTAAGTCTAATAAATCTTTTGTGCGTGAGTCCACTTTTTCTTTCAAAAGTTTTTCCTGATCTCGAAATGATTTCTCTCTTAGCCAATAGATAAAAATTACTGCTAATGAAATAATAAGACCTAATCCAATTAAAAACCACAACCTTTTCCAAAATGGTGGGTGGATAATAAAAGCTATAGTTTTAATTTTAGGATTTTCTATTCCAAGACTATTGGTTCCTTTTACTTTAAATTCGTAATTACCAGGATCTAGATTGGTATAGGTGACAATTCTTTTGTTTCCAGCATCAATCCAATTATTATCAAACCCTTCCAACTTATATTGGTATTTATTAAGCTCAGGAATCGTATAATCAAGTAATGCGTATTCAATAGTAATAAGGGAAATGTTATACTTTAGGTTAATTGTTTTGTTTTCATCCTTTGTGTCAATAATTGAAGTGCTTTTTCCAGATATATCATTATGGTACAAAGCTAAAATATTGGTTATCATTATAGGTCCAACATCCTCTGATGCTATTATTTCTTCTGGGTTGAAATAGTTGAATCCACTGTTGCCTCCTAGATAAAGTTTACCATCATCGGTAATTATTGCTGCATTGGTGTTGAATTCATTGCCCTGTAATCCATTTTGTAATGTAAAGTTTTTAATATTGAGTTCGTTTTCTAGAAATGACAGACAAGATAATCCAAGATTTGAGCCCACCCAGATGTTTCCATTTTTATCTTCAATTATGGAGCGTATTGTATTGCTTAATAGTCCATTTTCAGTAGTAATTACTTCAAATGTTTCTGTTTTATTATTTAACTTACAAAGACCTCCATCGTGAGTTCCAACCCAAATATTATGTTGAGAATCTTCGTATATTTTCAATATTTCGTTGCTTGTAAGACCTGATGGTCCATTTTTACTGTAATTTTTAACAATACCGTCTTTTTTGTTAGGTAAGAATAGTATTCCGTGGTTTTGAGTCCCAAACCAAACATTATTTTTACTATCAACAAGAATTGTAAATACGTATAAAATTTCATTAGCGATATCAAAATGTGCAAGGGTTTTATACCCATAAAACTTTTCACTATTGGGATTAAATTTAACAAAACCGTCTTCTAACGTGCCCAACCATACTTCGTTATTATTTCCAATAGCTATCGACCAAATGTTGTTGTTGGGTAAATCAAATTCACCACTACCAGCACGGTAGTTTTTAATTTTGTTTGTTTGCTGATTGTATACATACAAACCTTTTAAGTAGGTGCCAATATAAATATTTCCTTTTTTATCGTTTGCCATGCATACCGGAACACTTTTTCTTGCTTTATCGTGATCATTAAAAACGCTTAATGGTTTAATTGAGCTTTTTTTACTATTGAAAATGCTTATTCCATCACCATCAGTACCTAGCATAATGTTACCGTTATCAAGCTCGCAAATACTTAAAATTGCATTGTTTGTAAGTTCGTTTTCGCCTCCAAAGCCTCTTATATGGTTAAAACTTTGTTTATGATTGTTGGTGTAATTCAAACCTCCGTTATAAGTGCCAACCCAAATATTTTCATTGTTGTCTAAATACAATTTATACGTAATGTTTGACGATAATGAATAGGCATTGTTTAATTCTGATTTGTAGTGTTTAATTAGTGTTTTAGTACTATCTATAATAATTAAACCATTCCCGCCAGTAGCTATCCATAGGTTGCCATTTTTATCTTCACAAAAATCTCTTATTATTGAATAATAAATAGGTTTAATAGACTCAATTGTACCTAAATTTGTATGTTTATTTGTTTTCAAATCCAGAATAATGGCTCCCGAGTTATGGGTTCCAAACCAAACTTGATTATGAGAATCTCTATAAATACTTAATATGTTTTCTCCTTTTAGAATTTCGACTCCCTTAAGGCTTGGGTTATCATCATTGAAAATTTGCTTCGTAATTTTAATAACTCCTTGGTTATGACCAATCCAAAGAGTTGAATCAACATCAATAAATAATTTATTTGTTAATAGATGATTAAGAGAATGACTGTTTTTGGTTTGTACTTTTATAGGTATGAACTTCTTTGTTTGTTTATTTAGGTAGTATAAACCATTTCCAAATGTTCCGATAATAAGATAGCCGTTGTATTTTACAATTTGTATTATATTGTTTCCTTGATTAGCAGAGTCTTTATTTTGAAAAAGGTTGAAATTATCGAAATTATTTCTTGTTTTGTTATATTTTGATATTCCGCCTTGCAGGGTGCCAATCCACAATGTACCATCATCTTCTTCTAGTATGCTTGTAACCCTGCCTTGACCAATTGAATTTGGGTCGGTTTGCGAATGAACATAAGTATCAAAGTTATAGCCATTCCATTTATTTAAACCACCGTTGGTTCCAAACCAGAAAAACCCTTCCTTATCTTGGTGGATAAAGTATATAGTATTTTGCGACAAACCATTTGAAGTGTTCAAATGATAGAATTTTACTCCGTTTCCAAATGAATTGCATATGAAAATTATAGGCAAAAGAGTGCCTATTAGAAGTATTTTTATGTAGTTAAATTTCACCCTTAATATGTTATTTTTAGCGTTTACACAATATATTGTTTTTTTCTTTAAATAATGATTTTTATATTGAGAAAATGATATAATCTACGGCAAAAGGTTAGCAATTATCTATTTTACCTAAGTTGAGCGATTCGAACAAAGTGAATAGGCGCTTTACTTAGGTATAACCCCGACCTCAGTCGATTGAGCAGATTTGCGATAGCGAATCGCTCAATTTGGGTTTTGTTATGGTTAAGCTATTTTTTAAATTAAAAGATGAATTATTTAGATGCCGATTGCAATCGTTAAAAAAATGTTAAAGTGCGTTAAACAGTGTTAATTGTTACGAGTTTTAGGCAGGAATAACAAATTCGCATGCTAAATTTTTCTAAGTTTGTAGAATCAAATTTAAATATGCAAATTTTGATATTTAAAACTAGGTTTTATCAATAATAAAATAATTGAAAATGAGTGAAGTAGTTGATATTAAAGAGCTAAACGAGCGAATACAAAAGGAAAGTGCTTTTGTTGATATGATTACCATTGAGATGAATAAGGTAATTATTGGTCAAAAGCATTTAATAGAAAGTTTATTAATAGGATTATTATCCGATGGTCATGTTCTTTTAGAAGG
Organism: Salinivirgaceae bacterium; assembly: GCA_027858735.1. GTDB lineage: Bacteria > Bacteroidota > Bacteroidia > Bacteroidales > SZUA-534 > GH45. Next base: position 9,535 of record JAQICC010000298.1, on the reverse strand, counting down.
ATTGCCAGGTTTGGCAAAAACTCTAGCTATAAACACACTGGCAAAAACAGTCGATGCTGGTTTTAGTCGCATTCAATTTACTCCCGATTTATTGCCTGCCGATGTTATTGGTACAATGATTTATAGCCAGAAGAAAGAGGAGTTTCAAGTAAAAAAAGGTCCTATTTTTAACAATTTTGTTTTGGCCGATGAAATAAACCGTGCACCGGCTAAGGTTCAGAGTGCTCTGCTTGAAGCGATGCAAGAAAAGCAGGTTACTATAGGTGATCAAACATTTAAGCTTGAAAAACCATTTCTTGTTTTGGCAACACAGAATCCAATTGAACAAGAAGGTACTTATCCATTACCTGAAGCACAGGTTGATAGATTTATGTTGAAGGTTGTAATAAACTATCCTAAAAAGGAAGAGGAACTCTTAATTGTTCGCGAAAACATGAGAAAGGATTTTCCTGAAGCAGCTACAATTCTTAAAACTTCTGATATTCTAAACGCTCGCGACATTGTGAAAGAGGTTTACATGGATGAAAAAATTGAAAAATATATTGTGGACATTGTTTTTGCTACACGTTACCCTCACGAATATGGACTTGAGCACCTTAAAGATATGATTAGCTTTGGTGGATCGCCGCGTGCAAGCATAAACCTTTCAAAAGCAGCAAAAGCATTTGCATTCATAAAGCGTCGTGGCTATGTTATTCCTGAAGATATTCGTGCAGTTTGCCACGATGTATTACGTCACCGTATTGGGTTAACATATCAGGCCGAAGCCGAAAATATGACTTCGGAAGATATTATTAACGAAATTCTAAATACTATTGAAGTACCATAATGATTGTTGTAAGTTGCAGGTTGCTTGTTAAGGTGATTTAAACTTATCTTGAGAATGCAACAAGGAACAAGAAACGAGTAACAAGAAACAAGAAAAAAATGGAAACTTCAGAATTACTAAAAAAAGTACGACATATAGAAATTAAAACCCGCGGATTATCAAATCAGATATTTGCAGGCGAGTACCATAGTGCCTTTAAAGGTAAGGGTATGACATTTAGTGAGGTTCGAGAGTACCAGTACGGCGATGCCATTCGCGATGTCGATTGGAATGTAACAGCTCGGTTTAATCATCCTTATGTTAAAATTTTTGAGGAGGAACGAGAATTAACTGTTATATTAATGGTTGATGTTAGTGGATCGAAAAATTTTGGAACACAAAGTCAATATAAACAGGAGTTAATGACAGAAGTAGCCGCGGTATTATCGTTTTCAGCAATTAAAAATAACGATAAAATTGGGGTTATTCTGTTCAGCGATAAAATTGAAAAGTTTATACCACCCCAAAAAGGACGAAAACATATTTTACGTATTATAAAGGAATTGCTCGATGTAGAGCCTGAAAGCCAAAAAACTGATGTTGCAGGTGCTCTAGAATTTTTAACGAATGCCATTAAAAAACGTTCAATTGCTTTTGTAATCTCCGATTTTATCGATTCTAGTTTTAAAAATGCCTTAACTATTGCCAATCGCAAGCATGATATGGTTGCATTGAGAGTATATGATAAGCGAGAAGTTGAAATCCCAAATATGGGTTTAGTGAAAATGTTGGATGCTGAAAACGGAGAATTTAAATGGGTGGATACCGCCAGTAAAAAAGTAAGAAATGCCTATGCCGAATGGTGGCATAATCATACTGAAATGCTGAAAAAGACATTTAAAGTGAGTGGTGTTGATTATACTTCAGTAGCAACAGGTGAAGACTATGTAAAGCCACTAATTTATTTATTTAAACACCGAGGAGCATAAATGATGAAATGGATAAATAAAGTAGCTGGATTGTTTTTTATTTTATCAGTTATGCTGGTGATACCACAAATGTCCGTTCAAGGGCAAGTAGCTGTAAGTGTAAAAATGGATACCAGTATGTTGTTAATTGGCGATCAAACAAATGTGGTTTTTGAAGCCTCTTTTCCTGAATCGGCAATGGTTAGCATGCCTGTGTTTTCTGATACAATAATCGATAAATTAGAAATAATAAATATAGCGAATACCGATACAATTAGAGAAAATAAATCGGTTTTAATACGGCAAAAGTATTTGGTTACTAGTTTCGATAGTGGTTGGTACGAAATTCCACCTGTTCAATTTGTAGTAGGGTTTTTATCGGAAAATCGTATGGATACATTACAATCGAATTCGGTATATTTTGGTGTAATGACTATGCCAATTGATACAGCAAACGCAGATGCTATTACCGATATTAAAGTACCCATAGATGCACCTATAACTTTTAAGGAAGTTCTGCCTTTTGCCGGTATAGGTTTGGGCGTATTGCTTTTAGCATTTTTAGCATATATTCTTTATTTGAAATTAACTAAAAAGGAACCTATTTTTGTTAAGAAAGAAAAACCAAAAGAACCCGCTCATATTGTAGCTTTTCGCGATTTAGAGGCTTTGAAAGAAGCGAAATTATGGCAAAAAGGGCAGGTAAAAGAATATTATTCACGCCTAACTGAGGTAGTTCGAGTTTATATTGAAGACAGATATGACATTTTAGCTATGGAAAGCACTACGGATGAAATAATTGATGCATTTCGATTAGGCAGAGAGCTTGATAGGGAATTGAAAGATGATTTATTTGATACACTTGTACTCGCCGATTTTGTAAAATTTGCAAAAGCATCTCCAATGGCCGATGAAAATGAAAAAAGTATGCTGTTTGCCTACAACTTTATTTCAAAAACTAAAGTAGTTGAGGTATTACGCGATGAAGATGAAGTTGACGAAACTGAAAGTAAGTCAATAAGTGAAGGAAAAAACGAATAAGAAAAATGGAAAATATAACATTTCATAATCCCAATTTATTATACTTTTTGCTTCTGTTAGTTCCTATGCTAGCTTGGTATGTTTGGAAACAAAGCAGTATGCAAGCGTCATTAAGGCTATCGTCAATTCAAGGATTTGCCCAAATGCCCCAAACCTATAAATACTATTTGCGACATTTGCCAGTAGTTTTAAGGTCAGTTGCATTTGCTTTATTAGTTACTGCACTTGCCCGACCGCAATCAACCGATAATTGGAGCAATACATCAACCGAAGGAATTGAGATTGTAATGGCAATTGATATTTCAGGTAGTATGTTGGCAGAAGATTTTAAACCAAACCGACTTGAAGCTGCTAAGGAAGATGCCATTCGGTTTATTTCAGGCCGACCAAATGATAAAATTGGTTTGGTAGTATTCTCCGGTGAAAGCTTTACGCAATGCCCGCTCACAACCGATCATGCGGTTCTTATAAATCTTATTAAAGATGTTCAGCAAGGAATGATTGAAGATGGAACAGCCATTGGTTTAGGTTTAGCAAATGCCGTAAGTCGAATGAAAGAAAGTACTTCAAAAAGCAGAGTGGTAATTTTAATGACCGATGGTGTAAATAATCAAGGAGAAATACCCCCCTTAACGGCTGCTGAAATAGCTAAAACTTTAGGCATTAGAGTTTATACTATTGGCGTAGGTTCAATGGGCAAAGCTCCTTATCCGGTAACCGATATGTTTGGCAGAAAAAGGTATCAACAAATGGATGTAGAAATTGATGAGGAAGTACTTACGCAAATAGCTCATTTAACCGATGGAAAATATTTTAGAGCTGAAAATAATGAGCGCTTAGAGCAGGTTTATGAAGAAATTGACAAGCTTGAGAAATCGAAAATTGAAGTTAAGGAATACAGCAAAAAGAACGAAGAATATTTTGTTTTGGTTTTTTTAGGAGTTGTGTTACTTATGGGAGAAGTACTTTTGCGTCAAACCATTTTAAGAAATGTTCCATAAGCCGATTCTGTAATTGGATTTTTGGATTTTATTTACTGATTTTTGAATTTAATATAAGATATGTTTCAGTTTGCAAATATTGAATATTTATACGCATTAATTGCTTTGCCTTTGTTAGGTGTAATATTTCTTATTGCTCTTGCGCAAAGAAGAAAAGCAATAAAAGAATTTGGCGATGCTGAATTGGTAAAAGGATTAATTCCTGAGGCTTCAAAAGTTAAGCCCTGGCTTAAATTTATTTTGCTTGAGTTTGCTATGATGCTAATCATTATAGGTTTGGCAGGTCCACAATTTGGTACAAAACTTAAAGAGGTAAAGCGTGAGGGAATAGAGTTGGTTATTGCGCTCGATGTTTCAAATAGTATGCTTGCCGAAGATATTGCACCAAATAGATTGGAAAATTCCAAACGTGCCATATCAAAATTAGTTGATAGGCTGCAGAATGATAAAATTGCATTAATAATTTTTGCGGGTGATGCATTTGTACAATTGCCTATGACAGCTGACTATACAGCAGTAAAAATGTTTTTGAGTAGCATTACTCCAAAGTTAGTTTCCAATCAAGGTACTGCAATTGGTGCAGCAATTGATTTAGGTATGAAGTCGTTTTCGCCAGGTGATGATAAAAATAAAGCACTCATTATTATAACCGACGGGGAAAACCACGAAGGTAATGCGCTTGAGCTTGCTACAACTGCTAACGAAACAGGTATTGTAATTCATACTATTGGTATGGGGTTATCAAAAGGAGCTCCTATACCTGAATATAATAAGTTCAGGCAGAAGGACTACAGAACTGATAATGAAGGGAATGTTGTTATTTCAAAGCTTGATGAAAATATGCTGAAAAAGTTGGCGGCATCGGGTGGTGGAGAATATATTAGGGCAAATAATACCAAAACAGGATTAAATGCTCTTTTTGACAAATTGAACGACCTAGAAAAAGTTGAAATGGATGCTAAAGTTTATTCAGAATACGAGGAACAGTTTCAATATTTTATTGGATTTGGACTGTTACTTTTATTAATTGAATTTTTCATCATGTTCAAAAAGAATAAGCGACTTGAATCTATAAGTTTTTTTGGTAAGAATTTACTCGATGTAAATAGAAAGTAGGAGAGAAGAAACATGAACAAGATTATATTAATTATACTATTTTTTTCAATAACAATTTCTGCTTTTTCACAGCAAGAGCGGAAGTATATTCGCAAAGGCAATCGTGAATATAGTAAAGCTACTATTGATTCGTTAACAACCGATACTGTACGCTATCAAAATGCTGAAGTGCTTTATCGAAAAGCTATTGAAGAAGATCCTAATAATTGGGATGCTTCGTACAATCTGGCAAATTCTTTATTTAAACAAGGTAAGTTCGAAGAGTCAACACGGCAATTTCAGGCTGTTGCTGGCATGCAAAACGATAACAAAGAGCATGTGGCCCAAGCTTTTCATAATTTAGGTAACTCTTTTTTGCAAACCAATAAGCTATCTGAAGCTATTGAAGCTTATAAAAACAGCTTACGAAATAATCCAAACGATTTTGATACAAAGTATAATCTAGCTTGGGCTCAGAATAAACTTAATGAGCAACAGCAGCAACAAGATCAGAATAAAGATAGCGAAGATAATAAGGATAAAGAACAGCAAGACAAAGAACAACAAGATAAGGAAAAAGAGGATAAACAAGAGCAAGAACAAAAAGATCAGCAACAGCAAGAGAAAGAACAGCAGCAACAACAACAAGAAAAACCTCAAGAAAACCAAATATCGAAAGAAGATGCAATGCGTATTTTAGAGGCCTTGCAAAATGATGAAAAAGAAGTACAGGAAAAAGTACAAAAACAGAAAGTGCAACCTAAAAAACGAAGTACTCAAAAAGATTGGTAGTCGATTAACAATAAAGTTTATCTTTGAATCTGAAAAATTTGCATATTGAAAATATAGAATAAATAATGGAGATAATTAATAGAATACGTTGTTTATGGTTGCTTTTAATATTTATTGGAAGCAGCTCATTTGCATTTGGTCAGGTGAAATTTAAAGCCTCAGCCCCTCGAGTAGTTGAAATGGGTGAGCAATTTCGCATTTCATACACTTTAAATCAAAAGGGCAGGGACTTTCAAAGTCCTAATTTTGGGGAATTCAGAATCTTATCGGGTCCAAACGTATCATCAAGCAGCAGTGTGCAAATAGTTAATGGAAACATGACACAAAGTGTTTCTTATACCTATAATTTTGTTGCTATGGCCTTAGCTGAAGGTAAACATACCATATCTGCAGCGGCTGTTAAGGTTAAGAATAAAGAATATAAATCGAATGCGATTAGCATTGAGGTTGTAAAAGGAAATGCGGGTGCTAAAAATGTGGGAGGAACAGAAACATCAACAGTGGATAATACAAATAGTAAAAATAAAGGCTTGTTTGTATCGGTAAATGTCAATAAAAAAACACTGTATCAGGGTGAAAGTCTTGTGGCCGAAATTAAAGTATATACACAAAAAAGTCTGTCTGGATTTGAAGATATAAAATTACCCCCTTTCACCGGATTTTGGAGTCAGGATATTGAATCGCCCCAGCAAATACAATTACATCGCGAAAATGTAAACGGTCAAATATATGAGGTTGGTTTGTTTAAAAAAGTGCTGCTTTTTCCACAACGATTTGGAGATGTTGTAATTGATCCTTTTGAAATTACCATGATCACTCAAGAAAGGGTTCGTAGTAGCAGTCCTTTCGATGATTTTTTTGGAGGATCGGTTCGCAGAGTACCCTATAAACTAGCTAGTAAGGCTGTTAATATTAAAGTAAAGCCTTTACCTGCCAATAAACCAAGCGATTTCAACGGTGCTGTAGGTCAGTTTACATTAAGTGCTAATGTCGACAATACAAAGGTAAAAGCCAATGAGGCTATAAACCTTAAAATTAAAATTTCGGGCAATGGCAATCTGAAATTAATAAAACCCTTAAAGGTCGATTTTCCGCCCGATATTGATGTATATGACCCCAAAACTTCGTTAAATTCAAAAGCGAGTACAGCGGGTGTAAACGGAAATATTTCATTCGATTATCTTTTTATTCCTCGTTATGCCGGAACCTACCGTATAGCGCCCATAACCTTTAGCTATTTCGATACATCAACAAAAACCTATAAAACACTTTCATCAAAAGACTTTGAAATATCAGTTGAGAAAGGGTCGGGCGATGCTGAAATGACATCGGGAATAGTTCAGGGTTTAACCAAGGAAGATGTAAAATATATTGGAAAAGATATTCGTTTTTTAAAAACTAATTTTCAGCTTTCAAAAATTGAGAAACCTATTTATGGCAGTTGGTGGTTTTATTTGGTATATGGTTCAGCCTTGTTGTTATTTATAATGATTGTTTTATTACGTCGTGCTCAAATTCAACAAAATGCAAATCAGGCCAAAGTTAAAAATCGTAAAGCAAATAAGGTATCTCAAAAAAGGTTGAAAAAAGCCTCAGGGTTTATGAAACAAGCCGAAGATGAAAAATTTTACGATGAGGTATTAAGAGCTATTTGGGGATATTTAAGCGATAAACTTGTAATTCCTGTTGCTAATCTCTCAAAAGATAATGTGACAGAAATTCTTGAAAATAGAAAAGTTGAGAGTGAAAGCATTTTAAGTTTAATGCAATTGTTAGATGCTTGTGAATTTGCCAGATATGCACCAGCTTCTGTATCAGGAGGTATGGATGATATATTTAAAAAGACTGTAAGTCTTATTTCAAAACTAGATCAAAATATAAAGTAATGAGTAGAAATATAATTCCAATACTATGCATTGCTTTCCTTACAATTACGGGGCAAGCTGTAAAAGGCCAAAACATTGAATTGTTAGATTCTGCAGCAATTCATTACTCAAATAATGATTTTGAGGAGGCAATTAAAATTTACGAACAGATAATAGAGAATGGCTATGAATCATCAGAGTTGTACTTTAACTTAGGTAATGCGTATTACAAATCAAACAAAGTACCGTATGCCATCTTGAATTACGAAAGGGCAAAAAATCTAAATTCAAATGATGAAGATATTGAGTTTAATTTAAATCTGGCAAATACGCATACGGTTGATAAAATTGAAGTTATCCCCCAGTTTTTTCTTTCATCGTGGTGGGATAAATTAGTTCAAATGCTTTCAACAAACCAATGGGCAATGATAAGTATGATGACTTTTGTTATTGGTTTAATAGCTTTTGTTATCTTTTTTATGTCTCGGCTTACACTCATTCGTCAATTCAGTTTTTGGTTTGGAATTCTTTTTCTTGTAAGTTCAATTTTTGCTTTCAGCTTTTCTAGAAAACAATACTTATTGTCTGAAAATGAACCTGATGCAATTATTTTAACACCTTCGGTTGTGGTAAAAAGTTCACCATCGGAAGGGGGAACCGATCTGTTCTTAATTCATGAAGGTTTAAAAGTTACCGTAACCGATAAATTAGGTGAATGGCGCGAAATTAAGCTTTCTGATGGCAACGAAGGATGGATAAAAGAATTGGATATGACAATTATATAAGAAATAACATTTAATTATAATTGAAAGCTCGAACTTATTTAGGTTTGGGCTTTTTTATTTTTTACAAGGTTAGTTATTGTTCAAAATATATCTTTAGTTAAGTCACACTAATAGAATTTTAGAATATCAAATTTTACTTGTCATTTTTATGATTAAGCAAATAAATATAATTAATGCAATGGAAGATTTCAAGATGATTTAAGAAAATGCTTTAGAATTTAAAAAGAGAGAGAAAAAAAGAAAGCTTGTTGTAAGGTTATTGTCCAATATTATTCAACCAAATTTAACCCATGAAAAAAAACTGTAGCTCTTAAAGAAGAGCGGTTATAGCATACAGTATAAGAAGTCCTTACAACAAGCATTTCAAAGAACTATAACCTTTTGACTTTACAAATATACTAATTGTATATGCTTATGTCAAAAAAAAAATAGCTGCTGTTCATTGGGTTTTAAACTGATATTCATTAATGTTAAATAATGATATAGATCATGACAGGCCATTAATAAGCATATATTCAGTTATATATGATTATTGTTTGTGATGTATAAAATGTTCACTTTTAGAAGTATTTGTATTTATTACACCATTCTAGCAAATAGAAATTTCGTTGAAAGTTGTCTTAATAAAAAAAGATATTTTGAAGTTTTACTGTGATGTTTTGTGTTTTGTTTGAAATGTAAAAAAAATAGTTGGAGGAATCATTAAGAAAAAAAGAAAGCTTGTTGTGGGCGTTTGTCCAATATTATTCAACCAAAATAATTAACCCATGAAAATCACTGTAGCTCTTTAAGAAGAGTAGTTATAGTTTTACAGTATAAAGAAGTGACCCACAACAAGCATTTCAAAGAACTATAACTTTTTGTTCTTACAAATATACTGCTTGTATATGCTTATGTAAAAAAAAATAGCTGTTTTTCATTGGGTTTTAAACTGATACTCATTAGCGACAAATAATGATATAGATCATGACCAGTCATTAATGCACACATTACCAGTTATATATGGTTATCGTTACTGGTGTGTGAAATAGTCACTTTTAGAAATGTATTTATTAAACTATTCTAGTGTTAAGTCAAGAATCAAGTTTCGGGTTTTTATGGATTATTTAATTCCCTCTCTGCCCTGCGGGCATCTCTCCCAGGAGAGAATTACAAAGCGGAAGCGGGCGAGTCTTCCCCT
>JAQICC010000173.1 GCA_027858735.1 Salinivirgaceae bacterium | reverse complement strand
AAGTTCGGAACAGGCTGTTGCGATCCCGAAGGCTTTCGGGATGAAATATAAAGATATATCGGCGGATTCCGACGCCTTACATCTACATCAAACTAAATGCATGAATTATTCAGGCTAAGCTTAACTTAATTTTTTTTTAGACTACCGAAGGCAAGGCTAATCCCTTTTATGTTTCCATCTTCTATGTGACCATAGCCAATAGCGAGGATTATTCCGAATTGTTTGTTCAAGCATTTTAAAAAAGGTCTCAGTTATTTCAAATTCTTGGGTTTCTTTCGGCTTCATAGTTAGTACCTGTGGTGTCATATAATAAACTCCCTTTTTAGGTCTAGTTACCTCCATATAAATAATAGGCATATCAAATTTCTTAGCCAGTTTTTCCGATCCTAAAAATACGTTAGTATCCTGATGCATAAAGGTTAGCCAATGATTAGTATCATTTTTTTGAGGAGCCTGATCAGCTACCATAAACAGCAAATATGGATTTTCTTGTTTATTCAATATTAGCATCTTCCTAACTACTTCCTTCATTTCAATCGGATGAGCACCAAATCGTGATCGAATATCGAAAAATATTTTATCGAACACCGTACTCGATAATTGCTTATACACTCCAACAACAGTACTTTGCAAATGGTAAGCCAAGGCTGTTCCAATCTCCCAATTGCCCAAATGTCCTACCATTACAATAGCATTTTTCTTTTGCTTGTATAATTCCTCGAATATTTCAATATTCTTTATTACCAAACGCTTAGTTAACTGCTTTGTACTTAAATATCGAAGACTCATGGTTTCAACCATTACTACCGATAAATGGCGAAAGAATTTACGCGAAATATAGTGTATTTCTTTATTGCTCTTTTCAGGAAATGACTTGCGCAAATTTTCGAAAACAACCTTTTTGCGGTATCCAAAAACATAATACAAAAAAAATGTGACTACTTCGGCAGTAAAATAGTGAATTCTCATTGGTATTACTGCCATTAGCCTGAAGAATACAAGCATTATAAAATAATGAACATATTGAATTTTATTCATAAACTAATAATTATTCAGATAAGGAATACCCCAAATTTGGCGGAAGATATAGAAAATTAATGACTATATAACAGTTGCGTACAGGTATAACTTAAAAACATTCTCCACCACTCTAATTACGAGTAAGCGAATCGATTAATATTATTTTCAGAGGACTACAGCCGAAAACTCGCTAAAATGCTATGCCTGAGTGATTCTTTTATGTTTCCACCTTCTATGTGACCATAGCCAATAGCGAGGATGTTTTTTTATGGACTCTTCAAGCAATTGAAAATAAGTTTCCGTTACCTCAAATTCTTTTGTTAGGCTAGCATCCTCGGTAATCAATTTTGGTGTTAAGCGATAAATGCCCTTTTTATGCCTTACTATTTCGGTGTATACAACAGCTGTTTTAAATTTTCGAGCAATTTTTTCCGAGCCTAAAAAAACATTTGTTTCCTGATTAAGAAACGGTATCCAATGATTTGCTTTACTAAAAGCTGGAGCTTGGTCAGTAACCATAGAAAGTATAAATGGTGTTTCTTCTTTATTTAATTCAATAACACGTCTTAAAACATCATTCATCTCAACGGGTTCATTACCAAGTCTATTTCTTATATCATAAAACAATTTATCAAAGGCCGGATTCGATAGTTTTTTGTACACTGCAGCCCCTTTGTGTGGTAATGTTCCTACAACACCACTTCCATATTCCCAATTGCCAATATGAGCGGTCATATTCACAATACTTTTTCCTTGATTGTATAAATTTTGAAAAAGCGCTCTGTTTTCTAAAATATATCGTTTCTCAAATTGTTTTTTACTAACAAACCTTAGGCATATGTTTTCAACAATTAAACATGAAAAATGTCTGTAAAATTTTTTTGCAGTAAAGGCTATTTCTTCTTCTGATCTTTCTGAGAATGAATTTCTTAAGTTTTCGAAAACAACTTTCTTTCTATAACCTAAAACACCATAAATAAGAAGGGTAAATATTTCTGAAATTAGGTATAACAACTTCATTGGTAATAATGACAATACCCGGAACAATGCTAAAATAAAATAGTATTGAAATTTATATTTTGGTTGCATGCTAATACTTTAATGGAGTATTTTCAATTTCCTATTCGCTTTCCACCATCCAATTTTGGCTTATTTAATTCAATCTACTCCCAGGGTAGCGTTGATTTTTCCAAATTATACTCACCCGACTTTGTATCTAGCCTAAATTCAAATTCAACATTTACCCGATCTGCCAACATATAATACTGCCAAACTTCTTTTAAACTAGCATCTTCCGTATTTTTAATGCTTGATATTTCGTTGGGCATACCATATTTTAAAAGCGTATTTCCTCTAGAAGTTTCGAATCCATAAAAATAGGATGTTCTATATTTGTCTTCCACTATTTGAACCATATTTAAATACTCCAACCAGTTTACTCCAGGATTAATACGATTTCTGCTTAGCCAGAAATTGTAAAAAAATTGTTGTATTGTTTTTTGATCAACCATTTGAAGCATACTATCAATAAATAAAAGTTCGTTGTCATCACAAATGGGTTTTAAACTTTTCACATAATATGTCAATGAATCAATAGTTAAGGAATCAACAAATGTACCTGCTACCTCAACCTTTGACACATCAATAAGTTTGGCTTTGGAGATGAAAGTTTCCCTGCTAAAATGCTTTCTTTTCGAAAACACTACATTATCCAAACTATCTTGAATTTCCATAACTAAATAATAGTTTCCCGAAGGTAATTTTCTAATATTGAGCTCTTTATAAATATTATTGTTATTATATGCTTTCTGTTTTTCGAAATAACTAAATCCTTTTATTGGTTTCTGAGTATTTATCTTCTCAATATGAAATAAAAAGAAAAAACTTTCTAATGGCCCTAAATATTTAGCCGCATTATAAAGCTCAGCATAAACATTTAAATAATTCTGGTCAGCATTATATTTGCCAGATACATAAGGGATACACTCCATATCCCCCTTCATATATATGTTGCTATTCTTTGAAAAACCATAACTATCAACAAATTCAATTCCGCTAAGGGCTATTTGCTTTTCTGGAAAATCAACTACAATAATATCCTCCATTTTCAACGGAAGAATGGTATCTCCACCGTAAACATCTCTTACAATTAAATCGAAATTATAAACTCCATTCGGTATCGGAATCTTCTGCATATCAATTAAATTAGCGAAAACACTTACCGTATCGGGCAACGGAGCTGTAACTAATTTAAACCTTCTATATTCTTTTATTTCATTGGCATTTTTAAACAGCATTGATACCTCCACCGAGGCAACAAAAGTGCTATCATCAGTTAAAACATAATGAAGTATATCGCCTTTAAACGAAAGGTACGTTTCTAGGTATGGTCCTGTTTTTGAATTATAAAAAGATGCATAATCAAAATCACCAACAACCTGTTGCGACCAACTTGATTTTACAGAAACAAGTAAGATAAGGAATGCTATTAAAAAAAACTTATTCATAATTGGGCATTTTAGGTCAAAAAAATAATATCAATTGATAAACTTGAGCAAATTTAGTAAAACTGTTTATAATGTTATCTAATCTCATTTTTTATAATTTGCAAAAGCTCATGATGAACTTTCTTGCATCCTGCAAGCATCTCCCTTCCAAATAGATAGTCAGCTTCTCCATTATAATTAGTAGCCACACCTCCGGCTTGTGATACTAAAAATGCACCTGCTGCAACATCCCACACATTTAATTCATGTTCAAAAAATGCCGCAAAACGCCCGGCAGCAACATACGCTAAATCGGTTGCTGCTGATCCATGCCTGCGCAAACCATGGGATTTCCGCACTACCTTATCCACAATGTTTAACTGCATAGGTAAGCGTTCAAATTTATTGGTATGAAATCCTGTTGCAATTAATCCGTCTGACATGCTTTCAGCACTTGAAACTTTCACCTGCTGCTTATTACAAAAAACAGGCGTTCCTTTCCAGGAGTAAAACATTTCACCTAAACCCAGCTCATAAACAACGCCAAGAATGGTTTCGTTTTTATATTGCAGGGCAATGCTAATCGCATGGGGAGCCAAATTATGAATGAAATTTGTCGTCCCATCAAGAGGATCTATTATCCAAACATAATGTTCATCTTTATAACTAGCAGTATTCTCTTCAGTAATAAAACCCGATTCTGGTAGAATTAACTTTAAACCATCGACCAGCATCTGTTCAGCTTCTTTGTCTACGTAGGATACAAAATCGTTCATCCCTTTGCTTTCAACTCTGCTATTTGAAAAGTTCTTGCGTTCTTTCGATATAAAAACGCCGATCTTTTTGGCTAACTCAATAACGTTTTTGCCAACCTTGTTTAATTCCATTATCCTTAAATATTAAGTTTGCCCAAAACATTGCCATCATCAGTTACCGTTTCAAGCAAAACATTTGCAGTTGTGTTCACTAATTCTTTGTTGTATGGAATCTCAACCTTTATATAATTATCGGTAAAGCCAAACATTTGGCCTCCCATTTCTTGCAATTCAAAAAGTACTTGGCGCGATGAATTTAAATGTTGCTCTTGAAAAATTCGTTGCTTTTTTTCACCTAAAGCATGCATTATTTTGCTTCGGCTTTTACGCTCATTTAACGGAACCTGATTAGGCATTTTAACGGCCATTGTATTTTCACGTTCCGAATATGTAAATACATGTAAATACGAAATATCAATACTATCAATAAAACTACACGCTTTTTCAAATTCGTCAGCTGTTTCACCGGGCACACCAACAATAACATCAGCTGCTATGCATGCATCGGGCATCAGACTCTTAATTTTTTCTACCCTCTTTTTATATAACGATGTGGTATAACGTCTTCGCATCAAGCGTAATAAATTATCGGTGCCACATTGCAGCGGTATGTGAAAGTGTGGCACAATTACTTTACTTTGGGCAACAAATTCTAATATTTCATCGGTTAGTAAATTGGGCTCAATTGATGATATCCTAAGTCGTTCCAACCCTTCCACTTCAGCTAGTGCTTTTACTAAACCAAAAAAGTTTTCATCGCTTGCTTTTCCAAAATCACCAATATTTACCCCAGTTAATATTATTTCTTTAATCCCTTTTTCAACTACTTCCCTAGCTTTTGCTACCGTTTGTACAATACTATTATTTCGGCTTCGACCGCGCGCATACGGAATAGTACAGTATGAGCAATAATAATCGCAGCCATCTTGCACCTTTAAAAAGCTTCGGGTTCTATCACCATATGAGTACGAAGGTGTAAACGTTTTTTCTTTCCCTGCATCGCTCACAATAACTCTTGTCTTCCCTTCTGCTTCAATCTGTTGCAATTGATTAATAACCTCAAACTTATTTTCCGAGCCTAAAACAAGATCAATTCCTTCAATTGCAGCTACTTCATCAGGCTTTAATTGCGAATAACAACCTACAGCTACAATTTTGGCTGATGGATTCCCTTTAATTAGCTTTTTTATTGCTTGCCTACTTTTTTTATTTGCCAATTCAGTAACAGTGCAAGTATTAATTACAAATACATCTGCGCCCTCATCTATTTCAACACGCGTATAACCAGCTTCTTCAAACTGATGAGCAATACCCGATGTTTCAGAAAAATTTAACTTGCACCCTAATGTTGTAAATGCAACTTTTTGTCCCATACCCTATTTTTTCAACTTATATATTTATAATAAAAAAACCCGCCTTTATTAGTAAAGTCGGGCAAATATAAGATTTTTATAATTATCATTTTTAGATTATTGAGCAACTTCCTCAGGCATTTTAACGTGTGACCAATTTTCGCCACGCTTAATCCGTGTTATTTGCATCTCGCTCACGCAGAAAAGCTTTGCTATTACATTCTGAGTAATTCCTCTACTAAGCATCGATTTAATTCTAACTACATCCTCAACATTTAGCTTTGAATAGGTAATAATTTTTTCTTTGCTGTTTCTTCTTTTATCGTGTATACGTTTAAACATTCGTTTGTAAGCTAACTCTTTTGTAACCCATTGTAAATTACTTGAATGATTATTACCCTTATTCCAATCAAGGTGAATTACTGTATTTTGAGCTTCATCGGTTTTCTTTACAAAAAGTTCGGCTGTAATTTTATGAACTAAAAATGATTTTTTTTTGCCCTCTGACAGAAAGCTAACATTTTGAAACCCTTTAATTATTCCGGGTTTAACAATTCGTCCTTCAACTTTGTCGTAGCAAAAGCTTTTTACTCTTCCATAATTACTTACTTCATAATGTTTGTCAGCGTAGGGAATTTGTTCCCATGCTTCATCTTCAATTTTTTTCAATCGTCGTTCCATCGTTTTAAGGGTTTAATTATCAGTGGTTAATATACAAATTTATTAAAAAAATAAATAAACTGCACATTTTTAGGTTAATAGTTTTCATCAACAAAAATTGAACCATAGTAATATTACAACGTATCTTTTTTAACAATTGTATCTGTACAATCTTAAAACTTCATCAATTTTTTTTTGATATAATTTAACGTGTATTTTTTAAAAAAAATTACACAAACAAAAATATTTTATACAATTGACATTCAACCATATGAGGCACTACAAAAAAGGAAGCTAGATAGATTATTGATGCATCGATTTTTAAAAAAACACGTAAAGATTAAAAAAAGTTGTGCCCTTATCAGAAATGATTGTAATTTTGGGTAAAACATTCACTTTTATGAGTCCATTGGTTATAGAAAGCAGTTTGGAAACACCTGAAATTATATTAGATAAAAAAACAAATACTTTTTTATTTAAAGGCAAATCGTTACCTGAAAACCCAATAGTTTTCTACGAGCCTGTTTTTAAGTGGCTTGATGACTATTTAATCGACCCAAACCCTGAGACACTTGTTAATTTTATGATGGTATATTTTAATACCTCAAGCTCTAAAATAATACTGGACATTATGAAACGCCTTGAGCTTATTAAAAAAAGTGGCCATCTTGTTACTGTAAATTGGAGATTTAGAGAAGACGATGAAGAAATGCTTGAAGCCGGAGAAATTTATGCTGAAAGAGTTTCCATTCCATTCAACCTAATCCCCGACGAAACGGTTAACTAGTGTTTGTCCATAAAGTCTGATATCTTCGTTATGCTAGTCAGAAAACCGGTCATCCCGAGGTCTCAGCGATTTTTCAATAGGTATTCATTTTAGTTTTTTTTATTTGAATCTAAAGTCAAGTTTAAAGTTATATAACCATGGAACTCTTGGGTCTATTCCTTCTGAAATTAATTTTTCCG
>JAQICC010000157.1 GCA_027858735.1 Salinivirgaceae bacterium | reverse complement strand
TTTCACATTTTGAGTAGCCTGCCCCGATTATTTCGGGGAAACGAAAAGTATGAAAACCTTACAAGACCTCAGTCGATTGAGCAGATTTGCGATAGCGAATCGCTCAATTTGGGTAATATATTTATAAAGGCGAAAGAAAAAATCTCAAAAGTGGGATTTTTTCTTTTTTACTTTGGAACTGTCACGAAATAAAGTACGCATAAAAGCCTTAATTGTTTTTGTTTCTAATAAGGCAAATAGTCTGCGCATAAATTAGTATTAATTTTGGATGATTATCATGAGAATTTTTAGTTTTTACAAAAATGTCTTGCCAAACAAATATAAAAAGCAATAGATTTACAAAAAATGCATAATTATTAATTGATAAGTTAAGTGTGTAAAGTGCAGTAAATTAATACTATAATTACTTTGACGTAAGAGGTGTTTAATAAAATGAATTAATTGAAAAAAAAATCAAAACATTTTGGTGTAATTAAAAAAATAAATTCATACATTTGCCAACCGTTTTGGGAGGTTAGTAATAGCGTTCTATAAAACATTGCCGATATAGCTCAGTTGGTCAGAGCAGCTGATTTGTAATCAGCAGGTCGACGGTTCGAATCCGCCTATCGGCTCTAACAAATTTAGCTTAAAAATGCACAATACTTGAAAATATTGTGTTAGCGTTCTTAGAATAAATTATTTGGGGAGATACCAAAGCGGCCAACTGGGACAGACTGTAACTCTGTTGTCTTATGACTTCGCAGGTTCGAATCCTGCTCTCCCCACTAAGCTGTAGAAGCTCAACATAAACTTAATATAATAGGTTTTCCGATAGCATCGGAGGTTGAATACTACGGCTTATAATTGATTAAAGTTCTTGATTTTATTGAAATTTTAAAGAATAACAAGCGGGAGTAGCTCAGTTGATAGAGCATCAGCCTTCCAAGCTGAGGGTCGCGAGTTTGAGCATCGTCTCCCGCTCAATGTTTTTTGCCGATGTAGCTCAGGGGTAGAGCGCTTCCTTGGTAAGGAAGAGGTCACGAGTTCAATTCTCGTCATTGGCTCTAAGACTGGGAATGTAAAACTTATGTCGAATTAGTAATAATAGGTAATTATGGCTAAAGAAACGTTTAAGAGGGATAAACCTCACGTTAATATTGGAACTATTGGTCACGTAGACCATGGTAAAACAACTTTGACCGCGGCTATTACAAAAGTATTAGCAGAAAAAGGTCTTTCAGAGATGCGTAGCTTCGATTCTATCGATAACGCTCCTGAGGAAAAGGAACGTGGTATTACTATTAATACTGCACACGTTGAGTATTCAACAGCGAACCGTCACTACGCTCATGTAGACTGTCCGGGTCACGCCGACTATGTAAAGAACATGGTAACGGGTGCTGCTCAGATGGATGGAGCAATCCTAGTATGTGCTGCAACTGATGGTCCAATGCCACAAACTCGCGAACATATCTTATTGGCTCGTCAGGTAAACGTACCTAAAATCGTTGTTTTCTTAAACAAGGTTGATATGGTAGACGACGAAGAGCTTTTAGAGCTTGTTGAAATGGAAGTAAGAGAATTGTTAGACTTTTATGAGTTTGATGGTGAAAACGCTCCTGTAATTAGTGGTTCAGCTCTTGGTGGCCTTAACGGTGAAGAGAAATGGGTTGAGAAAGTAATGGAGCTTATGGATGCAGTAGATACATGGATTCCACTTCCAGTTAGAGATGTAGACAAACCATTTATTATGCCTGTTGAAGATGTATTCTCAATTACAGGACGTGGTACAGTTGCTACTGGTAGAATTGAAGCTGGTATAATTAAAACTGGTGAAGCAATGGAGCTAATTGGTCTTGGTGCTCAAGCAATGAAAACTGTATGTACTGGTGTTGAGATGTTCCGTAAGATTCTAGACGAAGGTCGTGCTGGTGATAATGTTGGTATATTACTACGTGGAATTGATAAAGATAAAGTTAAACGTGGTATGGTAATTACAAAACCAGGAACCGTTAAACCTCATACTAAGGTTAAAGCTGAAATTTACGTATTGAAGAAAGAAGAAGGTGGACGTCATACTCCATTCCATGATAATTACCGTCCTCAATTCTATATCCGCACATTGGATGTTACAGGTGAAATTAAATTACCAGAAGGAACTGAAATGGTTATGCCTGGTGATAATGTTACTATTTCAATTAACTTAATTACTCCAGTTGCTTGTAATGTTGGTCTACGTTTCGCAATTCGCGAAGGTGGCAGAACAGTAGGAGCAGGTCAGATTACTGAAATTATTGAGTAGTAAAAATATATATAAGAACCCATGCTTTTGGGTTCTTTTTATAACAAACGGGTGTAGCTCAGTTGGTAGAGCACTGGTCTCCAAAACCAGGTGTCGGGCGTTCGAGTCGCTCCTCCCGTGCTAATTTTATTTTAATATGCGTAAAATTAAAGAATACTTTAAAGAAGTATACAATGAATTAGTGCACAAAGTAACTTGGCCTTCATGGCCAGAGTTGCAAAATAGTATGGTAGTTGTAATGGTTGCTTCCCTTATTATAGCCCTTGTCATCTATGTTATGGATGTTTCATTTACGAAAGTGATGGAACTCGTTTACAGTATGTTTTATTAATCTTCCTTATTAGTGATGGAAAAGAAGTGGTATGTAGTACGCGCAATAAGCGGTAAGGAAAAGAAAGTAAAGGAACAAATCGAAAGCGAAATTGCTCATCTGAAAATGGAGGAATACGTCTCCCAGGTCTTAATTCCGACAGAAAAAATTTATCAGATACGTAACGGCAAAAAAATTAGCAAAGAGAGAAGTTTCTTTCCTGGATATGTTCTTATTGAAGCTGCTTTAGTTGGTGAAATACCTCATATCATTCGAAACATTCCAAATGTACTAAGCTTCCTTGGTACAGGCGGAGAGGCCACACCTTTAAGGATGTCAGAAGTAAACCGCATATTGGGTAAGGTTGATGAACTCGCCGAAAGCGACGAGGAAATTAATATACCATATATTGTGGGAGAAACTGTCAAAGTAATTGACGGACCTTTTAATAGTTTCAGCGGTATTATTGAAGAGGTAAACGAGGAGAAGAAAAAGCTGAAAGTTTCAGTTAAAATCTTTGGGCGCAAAACACCCGTTGAACTAAGTTTTATGCAGGTTGTTAAAGAGTAAATTATTTTATTATGGCAAAAACAGTTGAAGCATTAATTAAATTGCAGATTAAAGGAGGAGCAGCAAATCCTTCTCCACCAGTTGGTCCCGCCCTTGGTTCTAAGGGTGTGAATATTATGGAATTCTGTAAGCAATTTAATGCAAGAACACAAAACAGTGCCGGTAAAGTGCTACCTGTTATCATTACGGTTTATTCTGATAAGTCGTTTGACTTTATCATTAAAAAACCACCTGTACCTGTAGCTATTTTAGAAGCAGTAAAAGTTAAAAGCGGATCGGCTGAGCCAAACCGTGTGAAAGTTGCTTCTTTAACTTGGGAACAGGTAAAAGAAATTGCTGAAGAAAAAATGCCCGATTTAAATGCATTTAAAATGTCATCAGCAATGAAAATGGTTGCAGGAACTGCACGTAGCATGGGTATTGCCGTAAAAGGTGATTTCCCCGGTGATAATTAATTAAATACCTCGAGTAAAAAATGGCTAAAATAACCAAAAACAGAAAGAAAGTTGCTGATAAAATTGAGGCAGGTAAACTGTACTCATTATCAGGTGCTACTAAGTTGGTTAAAGAGGTAACTACCACGAAATTTGATGCTTCAGTTGATATTGATGTCCGTTTGGGTGTCGATCCTCGAAAAGCAAATCAAATGGTACGTGGTGTTGTTTCATTACCTCATGGAACAGGGAAAGATACGCGAGTTTTAGTGCTATGTACTCCAGAAAAGGAGGAGGAAGCTAAAGCCGCAGGTGCCGATTATGTTGGCCTCGATGACTACATCGAAAAAATTAAAGGTGGATGGACTGATATTGATGTCATTATCACAATGCCCCCTGTAATGGCTAAAGTTGGTGCCCTTGGTAGAGTCCTTGGACCCCGTGGTTTAATGCCTAACCCTAAAAGCGGAACAGTAACAATGGATATTGGTACTGCTGTTAAAGAGGTTAAGCAAGGTAAAATCGACTTTAAAGTGGATAAGTTTGGAATTATTCATGCAGGAATTGGTAAAGTTTCGTTTGATGCTGAAAAGCTTTTCGAAAATGCATTTTTAATGCTTGATACAATTCTAAAACTAAAACCTACTGCAGCGAAAGGTACGTACATGAAAAGTGTAACTATTTCAAGTACCATGAGCCCCGGTATTCCATTAGATGTTAAATCAATTGACGAGTAAAATTATTTGTTATGAAGCGCGAAGATAAGGCAATTATAATTAATAATTTAGCTCAAAAGCTTAAAGAAGCAAGTCACTTCTATTTAACTGATATTTCAGAATTGAATGCTGAAGATAGCAGTAATTTAAGAAGAAAATGCTTTGAAAAAGAAATTGAGCTGATTGTTGTTAAGAATACCCTGTTGAAGAAAGCTATGGAGCAATCGGAAGCAGATTATTCAGAGATGTTTGATGTTTTAAAAGACGCTACTTCTATCATGTTTACCGAAACTGGAAATATTCCTGGTAAACTAATTAAGGAATTAAGAAAGAAGAGCGATAAGCCTATCGTCAAAGCAGCGTATGTTGAAGAAAACGTTTATTTGGGAGATGATCAGCTAGATGCTCTAGCTAATATCAAATCTAAAAATGAACTTATTGCTGATGTAATCAGCTTGCTTCAATCACCTGCTAAAAATGTTGTGTCTGCCCTTCAATCGGGCGGTCAGATAGTGACAGGCGTTTTAAAAACATTATCAGAGAAAGAGTAATTATTATTTAGTAAACATTAAAATTAAAAAATAGAGGAAAATGGCAGATTTAAAGAAATTTGCGGAAGAGTTGGTAAACTTAACTGTAAAAGAGGTTAATGAATTAGCTGAAATCCTTAAGGAAGAGTACGGAATTGAACCTGCTGCTGCTGCTGTAGCTGTTGCTGGTCCTGCAGCTGATGGTGACGCAGGTGCTGCAGAAGAAAAAACTGAATTCGATGTAATCCTTAACGCTGCTGGTGGACAAAAACTTCAAGTTGTAAAATTAGTTAAAGAACTTACTGGTCTTGGACTTAAAGAGGCAAAAGAAGTTGTTGATAGTGCCCCGAAAGAAATTAAAACTGGAGTAACTAAAGACGAAGCTGAAGCATTAAAAGCTAAATTAGAAGAAGCTGGAGCTGAAGTTGAACTTAAATAAGACACTCCAATAATATAAAACTTACAAGGTTTAGTCCCGAGTTACTCGGGATTAAGCCTTTTTGTTGTTATTTTTAAGTTCAATTTATTTTTGTAATTATGGCTTCAAACACTTATCAAGAAAGGATTAGTTTTGCTAGTATAAAAAATCAGTTGGAATATCCTGATTTTTTAGAAGTTCAATTAAAATCCTTTACTGATTTTTTCCAAATAAATACCACTCCTGAAAAGAGGAAGGCAGAGGGATTATTTAATGTTTTTAACGACAATTTTCCTATTACGGATACCCGTAATAATTTTGTTTTAGAATTTTTAGATTATTCTATTGATCCACCGCGATATACCATTGAAGAATGTATTGAGCGTGGATTAACATACAGTATTCCCTTAAAGGCAAAACTTAAATTGTACTGTACCGACCCTGATCATGAAGATTTTGATACTGTGGTGCAGGATGTGTATTTAGGGATAGTTCCCTATATGACACCAAAAGGAACATTTGTTATTAATGGAGCTGAAAGAGTAATTGTATCGCAGCTTCACCGATCTCCTGGTGTATTCTTCGGTCAAAGTGTCCATGCAAATGGTACTAAGCTATATTCAGCGAGAGTGATCCCATTTAAAGGATCATGGATTGAGTTTGCTACTGACATTAATAGTGTCATGTATGCTTACATTGATCGTAAAAAGAAATTACCTGTAACTACTCTTTTAAGAGCTATTGGTTATGAGGGTGATAAAGACATTCTTGAAATTTTTGGTCTGGCCGATGAGATTAAAGTTTCTAAATCAGGATTAAAGAAAATAGTTGGCCGAAAATTAGCTGCACGTGTTCTTAAATCATGGATTGAGGATTTTGTTGATGAAGATACTGGTGAGGTTGTTTCAATTGAGCGTAATGAAATCATTATTGATCGTGAAACTCAAATTGAACCAGAACATATTGATGAAATTGTTGATTCTGGTGCAAAAAGTATTTTATTGCACAAAGAAAACTTCAATACTGCTGATTTCGGTATTATATATAATACCTTACAAAAAGATCCTTGTAACTCAGAAAAGGAAGCTGTTCTGCATATTTACCGTCAATTACGGAACTCAGAACCACCAGATGAGGCTACTGCACGTGATGTAATTGAAAAACTATTTTTCTCTGACAAACGTTACGATTTAGGAGAAGTAGGTAGATATAGAATAAACAAGAAATTAGGTTTAAATTCTGAAATGGATGTCAAAGTTCTTACAAAGGAAGACATCATTCAGATTATTAAATACCTGATTGAACTTATAAATAGTAAAACTGATGTTGATGATATTGACCACTTAAGTAACCGTCGTGTACGTACTGTTGGTGAGCAATTAATGAATCAATTTGGTGTAGGTTTAGCACGTATGGCTCGTACAATTCGTGAGCGAATGAATGTACGCGACAATGAGGTATTTACGCCTGTTGATCTAATCAACTCTAAAACATTATCAAGTGTAATTAACTCGTTCTTTGGAACGAATGCACTTTCGCAATTTATGGATCAAACCAATCCATTGGCTGAAATGACACACAAACGTCGTATGTCAGCATTAGGACCAGGTGGTTTATCTCGCGAAAGAGCTGGTTTTGAGGTTCGTGATGTTCACTATACGCACAATGGACGTCTTTGTCCAATTGAAACTCCTGAGGGACCAAACATTGGACTGATATCTTCACTTTGTGTATTTGCTAAAATTAATCAGCTTGGTTTTATAGAAACCCCTTATCGTACTGTACAAGAGGGGGTTGTAGAGTTAGATGCTGATAAAGTAATCTATTTAAGTGCGGAAGAGGAAGAACAAAAAATTATTGCTCAAGCAAATGCGCCACTTAGCGAAGATGGTAACTTTGTGAATCCACGCGTAAAATCTCGTCTTGAAGCTGACTATCCTGTCGTTGAACCTAAAGAGATTCAACTAATGGATGTAGCGCCGAACCAAATTGCATCAATTGCAGCATCGTTAATCCCTTTCTTGGAGCATGATGATGCAAACCGTGCATTGATGGGATCGAACATGATGCGTCAGGCTGTTCCATTATTGAAGCCTGAAGCTCCTATTGTTGGAACTGGTATTGAAGGTAAGGTGGCTGTTGACTCAAGGAATATGATTACTGCTGAAGGTGACGGCGTAGTTGAATTTGTTGATGCTGAGGAAATTGTAGTTCGTTACCATAGAAGTGACGAAAATAAATTTATCAGTTTTGATGATGATACAAAACGATATCACTTAACTAAGTTCCAAAAAACCAATCAAAATACATCCGTAAATCAAAGACCTATTGTTGCCAAAGGCGATAAAGTTTCTTATGGTTCAGTACTTACTGAAGGTTATGCAACCGAAGGAGGCGAACTGGCTTTAGGCAGAAACTTAAAGGTTGCATTTATGCCTTGGAAAGGGTATAACTTTGAGGATGCTATTGTTATTTCAGAACGTGTAGTTCGTGATGATATTTTCACCTCATTGCACGTTGATGAATATATGTTAGAAGTTCGCGACACAAAACGTGGATTAGAAGAATTAACTGCTGATATTCCAAACGTTAGTGAAGACGCTACTAAAAACCTTGATGAGAACGGTTTAATAAGAATTGGAGCACATGTGAAGCCTGGTGACATTCTGATTGGAAAAATTACTCCAAAAGGTGAATCAGATCCTTCTCCTGAAGAAAAGCTTCTTCGTGCTATATTTGGTGATAAAGCCGGTGATGTTAAAGATGCGTCTTTAAAGGCTTCACCATCATTGTCAGGTGTAGTAATTGATAAAAAACTATTTTCTCGCTCAGTTAAAGATAAAAAAGTGAAAGCTGCTGAAAAGCCTTTACTTCAGAAACTTGACGATGAGCAAGAACGCAAATCTGCTGAAGTAAAAGCCAAACTTATTGACAAACTTTTTGTACTTGTTAATGGTAAAGTTTCGCAAGGAGTTAAGGACTATTATAGTGCTGATATAATTACGAAGGGTACTAAATTTACTCAAAAAATACTGCAGGATATTGATTACACCAATGTTAATCCAAATAAGTGGACTACTGATAAGCAAAAGAATGATACTATTGCTGCTTTACTTCATAGTTTTTTGGTTAAACTACGTGAAATTGAGGGTGATATTAAACGTAAAAAATTCAATATAACGGTGGGTGATGAACTTCCAAATGGAATTATTCAGCTTGCCAAAGTATATATTGCTAAAAAACGTAAGATAAAAGTTGGTGATAAAATGGCAGGACGTCATGGTAACAAAGGTATTGTTGCTAAAGTTGTTCGTGCTGAAGATATGCCTTTCCTTGACGATGGAACACCTGTAGATATTGTACTTAATCCTCTTGGGGTACCGTCACGTATGAACCTTGGGCAGATTTATGAAACAGTACTTGCATGGGCAGGACAAGAATTAGGCTTAAGATTTGCAACGCCAATTTTCGATGGTGCTACGCTTGATCAAATTACAGATTATACACGTAAAGCAAATATTCCTGATTTTGGACGTACCCAACTTTATGATGGTAATACTGGAGAGGAATTTCACCAGCCAGCTACAGTAGGTATTATTTACATGCTTAAGCTAGGTCACATGGTTGATGATAAGATGCATGCTCGTTCAATTGGACCATATTCACTGATTACACAGCAACCTCTTGGTGGTAAAGCACAATTTGGTGGACAGCGTTTTGGTGAAATGGAGGTTTGGGCACTTGAGGCATTTGGCGCAGCCAATATACTTCAAGAGATTCTTACTATTAAGTCTGATGATGTAATAGGTAGAGCTAAAGCTTACGAATCAATCGTAAAAGGTGAACCAATGCCAAATCCTGGAATACCTGAGTCGCTTTATGTATTGTTACATGAGCTGCGTGGTTTAGGACTAAGCGTGAATTTAGAATAAAGTAATTAGGGAATGGGTATACTACCCATTCTTTTTCCATAATCTATTAAAACTTTCTTTTATGGCCTTTAGAAGGGAAAATAAAGTAAAGAGTGATTTTACGAGGATTTCAATTGGTTTAGCTTCTCCAGAAGAGATACTAGAACGTTCAAGTGGTGAAGTATTAAAACCAGAAACCATTAATTATCGTACATACAAACCCGAAAGAGATGGGTTGTTTTGTGAGAGAATTTTTGGGCCTGTAAAAGATTATGAATGCCATTGTGGTAAATACAAGCGAATTCGTTATAAAGGAATTGTTTGTGACCGTTGTGGTGTTGAGGTAACAGAAAAGAAAGTACGCCGTGAGCGTATGGGACACATTCAACTTGTTGTTCCAGTAGCACATATTTGGTATTTCAAATCATTACCAAATAAAATCGGCTACTTGTTAGGTTTACCTACAAAAAAATTGGATACGATTATTTACTACGAAAGATACGTAGTTATAAATCCAGGCACACTAACTGAAGAGGGCGTTCAATATTTGGATTTCTTAACAGAAGAAGAGTATCTTGATTTTATGGAGAAGTTACCTAAGGAAAATCAATTCCTTGAGGATTCCGATCCGAATAAATTTATCGCAAAAATGGGTGCTGAAGGACTTCATGGCCTGTTAGAGCGATTAGATCTTGATGAATTATCGTATTCGTTACGTCATAAAGCAAATACAGAAACATCACAACAACGTAAAAATGAGGCTTTAAAGCGTCTGCAAGTTGTTGAATCGTTCCGTGCATCAAAAGGACGCAATCGTCCTGAATGGATGATTGTAAAAGTTGTTCCAGTAATTCCACCAGAATTACGTCCTCTAGTTCCACTTGATGGAGGTAGATTTGCGACGTCTGACCTTAACGATTTGTATCGTCGAGTTATTATCCGTAACAATCGTTTAAAACGATTAATCGAAATTAAAGCTCCTGAAGTAATTTTACGTAATGAAAAACGTATGCTTCAAGAAGCTGTTGATTCATTATTCGATAACTCTAGAAAAGCCAATGCTGTTAAAACAGAAAGTAACCGTGCTTTAAAATCTTTAAGCGATAGCTTGAAAGGTAAGCAGGGACGTTTTCGTCAAAACCTACTTGGTAAAAGGGTTGATTATAGTGCACGTTCGGTTATTGTGGTTGGTCCGGAATTGAAAATGCACGAATGTGGTATTCCAAAAGATATGGCAGCGGAGCTTTACAAGCCTTTTGTTATTCGTAAGCTTATAGAGCGCGGTATTGTAAAAACTGTAAAATCGGCGAAGAAAATTGTGGATAGAAAAGACCCTGTAGTATGGGATATTCTAGAAAACGTTTTACGTGGTCATCCGGTGCTACTTAACCGTGCACCAACACTACACCGTTTAGGTATTCAGGCTTTTCAGCCTAAACTTATTGAAGGTAAAGCTATTCAACTTCACCCGCTAGCATGTACGGCTTTTAATGCTGACTTTGACGGTGACCAGATGGCTGTTCACTTACCATTAGGCAATGCTGCAATTCTTGAAGCTCAAATGTTAATGCTTGGTTCTCATAATATTTTGAACCCTGCTAATGGTGCACCAATTACTGTTCCATCGCAGGATATGGTTCTAGGACTATATTATGTAACCAAAGGTAGAGTAGGTGTTCTTGGCGAAGGATTAATGTTTTATTCGGAAGAAGAGGCAACAATTGCTTTTAATGAAAAAAGAGTTGCACTACATGCCAATATAAAGGTTAAAACTAGGGATATTGTTGATGGAGAGTTGAAAGAAATTCTTATTGAAACTACACTTGGAAGGGTACTTTTTAACAAATGTGTTCCCGAAGCAGTTGGTTTTATTAATGAAGTTCTAACAAAAAAATCACTTCGCGACATTATTGGAAATATTTATAAGCAGTGTGGTACTGCTGTTACTGCAAATTTCCTAGATGATATTAAAGATTTAGGATACCGAATTGCTTTTGAAGGTGGACTATCGTTTAATTTAGGTGATGTTATTATTCCTGCAGAAAAACAAATTCTTGTTGATGAGGGATATGCTCAGGTTGATGAAGTTAAGAATAACTATAACATGGGTTTCATTACTAATAACGAACGTTATAACCAGATTATTGATATTTGGACACACACCAATGCTAAGCTAACACAGATTTTAATGAATCAATTAAGTTCAGATAATCAGGGTTTTAACTCTGTTTATATGATGCTTGATTCTGGTGCAAGGGGTTCTAAGGAGCAAATTCGTCAGCTGTCTGGTATGCGTGGTCTTATGGCCAAGCCTCAGAAATCAGGTGCCGCAGGTGGTCAGATTATTGAAAATCCAATTCTTTCAAACTTTAAAGAGGGGCTTTCTGTACTTGAGTACTTTATTTCAACTCACGGTGCTCGTAAAGGTCTTGCTGATACTGCCCTTAAAACTGCTGATGCGGGTTACTTAACGCGTCGATTGGTTGATGTTTCACAAGATGTTATTATAACACAACCAGATTGTGGTACATTAAGAGGTCTTGTTGCATTGACACTTAAAAAGAATGAAGAAATCGTAGAAACATTATACGAAAGAGTGCTTGGTAGAACATCAGTTCATGATATATATCATCCAATCAGTGGAGACATAATTATTTCTTCAGGTGAGGAGTTTACTGAGGAGATTTCAAAGGTACTTGAAGATTCTCCGATTGAACAAGTTGAAATACGTTCAGTGTTAACGTGCGAATCAAAAATTGGAGTTTGCTCAAAATGCTACGGAAGAAACTTGTCAAACAGTAGAATGGTTCAAATAGGTGAAGCTGTGGGTGTAATTGCTGCACAGTCAATTGGTGAACCAGGTACACAGCTAACACTTCGAACATTCCACGTAGGGGGTACTGCTGGTAATATTGCATCTCAAGCTAATGTAGTTGCAAGCTACGATGGAAAAATTGAGTTTGAAGAACTTCGTACAGTTGAATTCGAGGAAGATGGTATTAAATCATATGTTGTTATTGGACGTTTAGGTGAAGCTAAATTATTTGATAAAAATACAGGTTTAGTTCTTTCCACTAACTCTATTCCTTACGGATCAAAACTTTATGTAAAAGAAGGAGCTAAAGTCAGCAAAGGTGAACTTATTTGTGAGTGGGATCCTTATAATGCTGTGATTGTTTCTGAAGCATCTGGTTTTATTAGTTTTGATAATGTTGAAGAAGGGATTACTTTCCGTGAAGAAGCTGATGAGCAGACTGGATTTAAGGAAAAAGTAATTATTGAAACCAGAGATAAAACTAAAAATGCTGGAGTAAAAATTGTAAATAAAGCAGGAGAACAGCTTAAACAATACAATTTACCAGTTGGTGCGCACATTGTTAAAAATGAAGGCGATGCGGTGAACACTGGACAAGTAATTGTTAAAATTCCACGTTCGGTAGGTAAAACTGGTGATATTACCGGTGGTTTGCCTCGTGTAACTGAATTGTTTGAGGCGCGTAATCCTTCTAATCCTGCAGTAGTTGCTGAAATTGATGGTGAGATTAGCTTTGGTAAAATAAAAAGAGGAAACCGTGAAATTATTGTAACTTCTCGTACAGCTGAAATAGTTAAATATCTAGTGCCACTTTCAAGACAGATTTTGGTTCAAGAAAATGACTATGTTAAGGCAGGTACTCCTTTATCAGATGGAGCTATTACACCATCAGATATCCTAGCAATTAAGGGACCAACTAAAGTACAAGAGTATATTGTAAATGAGGTTCAAGAGGTTTACCGTTTGCAAGGTGTGAAAATTAACGATAAACACTTTGAAGTTATCGTTCGTCAGATGATGCGTAAAGTGGATATTGTTGATCCAGGTGATACTAAATTTCTACAAAAACAGATTATTGATAAAAACATATTCATGGAAGAAAACGACTGGATATGGGATAAAAAAGTTATTGTTGACGGTGGTGATTCTATTTTAAGACCAGGGCAAATTGTGACTGCTAGAAAACTTCGCGATGAGAATTCAATTCTTCGTAGAAAAGACTTGAAACTTATTGAGAGCAGAGATGCTGTTCCGGCAACTTCGAGTCAGATACTTCAAGGTATTACACGTGCTGCACTTCAAACTAAAAGCTTTATGTCAGCCGCATCGTTCCAGGAAACTACTAAAGTGTTGAACGAAGCTGCAATTAATGGAAAGATTGATAAGCTAGAGGGATTGAAAGAAAATGTAATTGTTGGTCATTTAATTCCAGCAGGTACAGGTACAAGAAGATTCTCTAATATGATTGTTGGCAATAAAGAGGAATATGAAGCTCTTTTGGCTGCAAAGCGAGAAGAGATAGGACAAGAATAATTATAAAATTATGCAATATAGGGCCGACGTTTTTGTCGGCCTTTTTTGTATCACCAACTCAAATTTATTTTATTAAATTTGTATTAAAATTTAAGTAATAATAAGATGGAAGATAACGCTAAAAAATCAAATCAATTAAATATTGAATTAAGTGAAGATGTAGCCCAAGGAGTGTACTCTAATTTGGCAGTAATTACCCATTCAAGCGCAGAGTTTGTTCTTGATTTTGTAAGAATAATGCCAGGAGTTCCAAAAGCAAAAGTTAAATCAAGAATAATACTTACACCAGAACATGCTAAAAGGCTTTTAGGTGCTTTGCAAGATAATATATCAAAATATGAAGCGTTACATGGTAAAATAAAAAATATTGAAGGTGGTGGTGGTTCCAATATGCCAATGAATTTTGGTGGACCAACAGCACAGGCATAGATTTATTTTAAAATACACTTCTGTGATCTATAATTTTGATAAGTTAAAGAAAATGACTTTATTCTTTTTATATATGCCTCTCAATTTTTGAGAGGCATTCTCTTCATTATAAAAGATCACTAGCTAACTCAGCAAGAATACTTCGTTCTCCTTTAATTAAGTTTACATGTGCAAAAAGTTCTTGACCTTTCATTCGGTCAGTTAAATATGTTAGTCCATTCGATTTGGTATCAAGGTATGGTGAGTCAATTTGGTTAATGTCGCCTGTAAATACTATCTTGGTACCTTCTCCTGCGCGAGTTACAATAGTTTTAATTTCGTGAGGAGTTAAATTTTGAGCTTCGTCTACAATAAAAAAAATATTTGATAAACTTCGACCTCTAATGTAAGCTAATGGGGTTATTAATAATTTTTCATCTTTTAGCATTTCCTCAATCTTCAAAACCTCTTTACTATTTGTTTTAAACTGATGTTTTATTACTCCCAAGTTATCATATAAAGGTAGCATGTATGGGCCTATTTTATCATTTACATCGCCAGGTAAAAAACCTAAGTCGCGATTTGCTAAGGGTACTATTGGACGAGCAAGAAAGACCTGATCGTACATGTGATTCTGTTGCAATGCTGCAGCTAAGGCCAATAGAGTTTTACCAGTTCCAGCTTTACCTGTAAGGGAAACTAAAGATACTTCAGGCCTCATAAGAGCGTCTAATGAGAAGGTTTGTTCTGCATTTCTAGGTTCAATTCCAAATATTTTCTTTTTTTCAATACAATCTAAAGTCTTTTGAAGAGGATTGAAATGAGTAAGAGCACTTTTCCCAATGCTTTTTAAAATAATATATTCATGAGCTTCAATTTCTCTTTTAAAACCAAAATCTGCTATAGGAATGCCATCATAATTCTGATATAGTCGGTTAATTAAATCAGCTTCCATATTCTCAATAGTATCTATCCCTTTATGAAGCTCATCAATATTTTGAACCTTGTCGGAAGAGTAGTCTTCTGCAAAAATACCAAGTGACTTAGCTTTTACACGTAAGTTTATATCTTTAGTTACTAAAATTACTTTACGCTTATTGTTTTTGTTTTTTAAATGATTGGCAATAGCCAAAATTCTATGATCGGCAGTTTGTTCTCCAAATGAGTCCTTCATTTCTTGAGAAAAAGGTTTGCCAGTTTCCAGAAATAGTTTTCCGCGACCTTTACCAAGTGAAATACCTTCTGTAGGTATATCGCCCTCAATTAAACTGTCTAAGGATCGCGTAAATTCGCGCGCATTAAAATTTATTTGATCATTGCCTTTCTTGAATTTATCGAGCTCTTCGAGAGCCACAATAGGAATTACAATGTCATTATCTTGAAAATTATAAATACAACTGAAATCGTGTAGTAGTACATTTGTATCGAGAATAAAAAATTTGATGTTATTTTTCATGATATCTAGTTTTTGGGTGAGTGAATTATATTAAAGATAGGAAAATATATATTCAATTTAAAATTACCTTACGGATATTTAGTTTAATTCAATAGTCGCATTTAGTTATGAATTAGTATTTTTACAGAATTATTTATGGACTACAAACAAACTATACAATATCTTTTTTCACAGCTCCCAATGTACCAGCGAGATGGTAAAGCAGCCTATAAGGCAAACTTAAACAATACATTGGCTTTAGATAAACACTTTGATTATCCACACCGAAACTTTCAAGCTATACATGTTGCAGGAACAAATGGCAAAGGATCGGTTTCGCATATGATAGCATCCATTTTACAGGAGGCCGGCTTAAAAACAGGACTTTATACATCACCGCATCTATTGGACTTTCGTGAAAGGATCAAGATAAATGGACAGATGATTTCGGAGGAAGATGTTGTGGATTTTGTTACCAAAAATAAAGATATTATAGATGAATTGGGGCCCTCTTTTTTTGAAATGACTGTAGCTATGGCTTTTAATTATTTTAAAGAGCAAATGGTAGATGTCGCCGTTATTGAAGTTGGAATGGGAGGTAGGCTCGATTCCACGAATATTATTAATCCGGTAGTTTCAATAATTACAAATATTGGGTTGGATCACACCTCTTTTCTCGGTAAATCATTAAGTGAAATTGCTCAGGAAAAGGCCGGAATTATAAAGGAAGAAGTGCCTGTAATTATTGGTGAATTAAACGAAGACACTGAACCTGTTTTTCGAAAAAAGGCAGAAGAGAAAGAATCGTTTATTTGCTTTTCGGAAAGAAGATTTAGTATCAGGGATTTAAAAAGTGCAGGTAGTTTTCAAGAAATTGCTATTAGAAACGAGCAAAGTGGAACCACTTATACTGTTTCATTAGATTTAATAGGTCATTATCAGAAAAGGAATATCATTCCTGTATTTGGTGCATTGCAAGTATTGATACCGTATTTTAATATACCTAAACATGCTATAATTAGTGGCCTGTCTAAAGTTATAATAAATACAAAATTATTAGGTCGCTGGTTTGTGGTACAAGATAATCCAAAAGTAATATGTGACACTGGACATAATAAGGAGGGGTTGAATTATGTGTTTGAGCAACTAAAAAATGAACAGTATTTAAATTTGCATATTGTTTTTGGAACTGTTGATGACAAAGATGTTGATAGTATACTTCGTATATTACCCCAAGGTGCACAATACTATTTTACGCAAGCTGAAATTCCAAGGGCTTATAATAGTGAGAAGCTAGCAAAAGTAGCAGCCAAATTAGGTTTTCAGAATACATTCTTTTCAAATGTGCCTGATGCTTTTTTAGCAGCGAAAATCAAGGCAAAACCAAACGATTTAATTTTTGTTGGAGGAAGTACATTTGTTGTTGCTGATTTATTAAAATATCTACAAGAATTAGAATAACGCTGAGCTTTTCTTCCCTTAATCTAGTCTGCTAAATAAATAATTGCAGCAGGCAAGTTGCCCTTTTTAATAATTCTTTTATGGATATATGGAGCTTTGCAAATGTTTTTATGCGACTATGGACAAAAAAAAAGCTGCCTTTTGGGCAGCTTTTCTTCTATATAAGTTTTAAACTTATTTTTTGATAATTCTTTCTGAACGAGTTAAACCGTTTTCAGAAACAAGAGTTACAATGTAAATACCAGTTCTGAAATCAGAAGTGTTGATTGTTGTTTCAATTCCGCTTACAGGCTTAGCAATTAATGCTTGACCTAAAACATTGCTAACAATAACTTCTTTAACGCCTTCCATGTTAGAAATAGTTAATGCATTGTTAACCGGGTTTGGATACATTGATACAACATCTAATGATGTTTCGTTGACAGTACTAAAGAAATCGATTGATACAGTCCATTCTCTCGAGTCAGCACCATTAACAACATTGTAAACAACTGAAGCATCATCGCCAAAATCCACAGCTTCACCAGTAGTTTGTGTAACTTGTTCAATGTAGCTAACTGCACCTTCAGCAAGTGTGAATGTAGGAACCAGAGCTGATACATCGGTTCCTTCAGTTAATTTTACAGTAACGGTAGCTGCATCTTCATCAATAACAGCGTCTTCCAACTGACCATCTATAGCATAGGTAGTAATAGAAGTACTAACTTGTTCTTGAACGGAACCCGAAATAAAATCCGTTCCAATCCCAGCAAAAGCAGATGCCGAGAATAATAAAATTGTAATAGCAGTGTAAATTTTTCTCATAATTAGAAATTAAAAATTAATGTATTAAAATATTAAAAAGTTTATGATAGCAAGTGCTACTCTTTCATTTTTATGGCAACAAAAGTATTAATTATTAGATGTTACAAAAAGTTTGCATTTGCTTTTTAAATAGTTTCTTATTTTAGTCTTCTAAAAGCTTGCTAAAAGCTGGTGTAAGTTATTGTTAATCACCAATTAATGTATTAGCAATCGATTGCGTTGCTTTATTCTTTATCTAGTTGGTTTACTGTTAAAACGAGTAAATTAGTGTTTTATTATGGAATTTAAATTTAATACAGAATATCTTTACTCACGTTCATTTTCTTTTGGGTATGATCAGCATCGTAATCAAACATAAGATCTCCTGTATCTTTAAATAATCGAATAAAATTTAAATTATACCAAATAATAGCTTTTCCCACTAAAACACCAGAAAGTATATCAATTTGAGCATTTCCACTATTATACATGCTCACTTTAATTTTGGAGTTGTTATTCACTTTAAGTGCTGCAAAGTTTACTGGAGCCCCGTCGTCTGTTCTAATGGTAACAATGCCTTGTGCATTTTTTATAAATTCAATTCTACCAATATTTTCATAGATAGCAGGTGATTTCTTTCTGAAAGTAGGATTGTATTGATCCAAAGCTTTTTGCGCTTGTCCGCCAGGTAAAGAATTTCCGCTGCTGTTAATAAGGCTTAAAACAGCGAATAATCCTGCAATACCTTGATCGTATTTTTGAGCTACAAGTTTATCATTTTCTTTTTTCAAAGTTTCAATAGGATCAAAAGCAGTATAACTTTCGTACGATTTAGTTGAAACATCCATACCTGCAGATGCTAAGAGTGATGCTGTAATATATGCTTTTCCCAATTCATCAACAGTAATTCCATAATCGCTAAAGTCTTCAGATTCTTCATAGGCTCGAGTCCAAAGTTTTTTCCCATTTTCATCGAAATGGGCAACAAACATATTGGTTAAGCTGTCTAATTGTTCAATACCGGCTTGGTTAACCCACTGAACTTCTCCATCACGGGAGCATTTAGCTAAAAATACATCGCTGTTGTTCTTTACTTTAAGAGTTTTGGTACCCACCTTAATATTTTTGTTAAACGATCCTGTAAAGTAAAAACTATTGTCTTTGCCAAGAGTAATGTTGTATGCAATGTCGTTACCAGCGCTACCAATTTTAATAGCGAATTCAACACCATTTTCGGGTGAAATTTTTGCCACGAAAATATCATTGGTATTGTTGGTAGATTTTAAAGGATGCCCAATAAAGTTAACATCTCCTTTAAAATATCCGCATAGGTAAGCATTGTTATCCTCATCAAATACAATGTTTTTACCATTACCACCTTGGTATAAACCTTTTTTATTGGCTAATCGCCAGTATTTGCGGCCTTTCCCTAACAAATCTTGAGACGTTTTAAGTTCTACAATAATTGCATTGTTGTCGGCATACTGAGGCATAGTTTGACCGATTGGAGCATTTACAAAGGTTGGATCACAAACCACATATTTATCTCCCTTATAATTAATATAATCGCCAACCACTTCTTCGTTGAATTTGACTGCTGTAGCCATATGTCCTGGGTAATTTAAGCCAATAACATCAAGTCCTAATAACTCCTTTACTAAGTACGAGAATAGTACTGATCTATCTTCACAATCGGAAGCTGCATAATGAAATAGTTCGTCAGGAAAAAAGAATTTCTCCTGTCCAAATTGTTGCTGGTCAGTTTGATATTCAAATGCAGTTTGTACAAAACGGAGCAATATAAGTGCGGCTTCTGATTCCGGTTTATCTTTTATTATGGGTAATAGACCATCGGTTAACGATTCTTTAGTTTGTAAGGTAATTGTAGCATCAAAATATACTTCAATATCGGCTAAAGGATAGTCGCTATAAAAGTTAATGGCATTTTGATTGTATTTAACATCAAAGGCATATTCCTGGCCATCGAATTCAAATTTTACCGGTTTTGTTTTAAGCAATGTTTCAGTTGTTATGGGCTTATACATATTTAAGTCCATAATAATACGTGCTTCAGGAAAATCTCGGTCATAGGTAAAAATGTCACTCTCTTTTCCATTAATCAGGTAATACCGCAAATTATCGAAGGTAAAGAATGGCATACCATATATATTGTTCGACGAAGGTAGCAGTAAAAATAGCTTTGAATCTTTAAATGCTAAACGTGCTTTATAATTAGATTTTGTAAGAAGAAACCATTCAAGATATATTTGTGCATTTTCGTTTGATGAAATCTTTTTTGATGCATTTTTTACCAATAAATAGTAACCCCAATCATTTAAATTCATTTGGGATTTGTAGCTGTTTAATTGATCAATGATATCGGGATAATTTGTCTGACTCATTTCATCCCATTTGTTTGCAATAACCTCTTCGCTTATAATAGTGGGGAATGATGTGATGAATTTTGAATCATATTGCATTTTCAAATCAGATCCGTAAAATCCAAAAGAGGATGATTTTGGTTGATAATCCTCAGGTGCACTTTTAGCCAATATGGGCAAAACTGGTGCTATTGCTTGCGATTCTACTTTTTTTGGAGCCTCAACCTTTAGTTGAGTGGCAGCCTTCTCACCTGTAGCCTCAAATACTGGAGTACCTTCAGGTTTAGGTTCAGGTTGGCGTTGTTCGGCTTTGAATAAATCGTAGTTAGCCCATTCTTGTTTAAGAAATTCTTTAAATTCTTCATCCATTTTCTGAATGGCTTCGTCTCGCTCTTGTTTGAATTTCTCAAATCCGGCTTTGTAGTCTTCATTGAATTTTTGGCGGTCGGCTTGTTGTTGTTTGAGCCATTCCTCTTTGGTTTGGGCTTGAAGTACAGTGGCACTTATGAACAACAAAAATGTTGCGAAAATTGTTAATGCTCGGTAACTCTTTTTCATATCTCTTGGGTTTAATACTTTAAATATTCAAATGCAATCTGCAATTTACAATTTTTTCGGACGATAAGTAGATGATTTTGTCAATAATTAGGTTGCTTTCATAAATTCAAAATTGAACAAACTGTGATGAATATAATAAAAAAGCAGGTGAACGATAAGTAAACCTGCTTTAATTTTAATTTTATTGTGTTAGAGTTATTTTTCTGTATCTTCCTCAATACCTTCCTCAATATCTTCTTCAATCATTAAGTTTTCCTTTTCTTTGTCGTCTCTATCAAAATCACTTAATGGAGTCAAATTATCCGGAATTTTATCATCATCAGATCCGTATTTAAATACATCCATTAATGGAGATTCTTGAATGGCTGGAATTTCAAAATCGGCAATTGAATCGCTGTAGGCTTTGGTTAAATTATCATAAGCCTCTTTTACATTATTGGCTTGTACCAAAACATATGTATTGGAGCGTTTTTCGATTCCTTTTTCTTCATCAAGGCTAATAAATGCAGCTTTGCATTTAAACCAGCGATCACCCTCTTCGTTTGGTATTAACTCAGAGTAGTTTGCAATTTTAATGGTTGCTACAAAAAACTCTCCAGAAATATAAGGTTCTAACTCTTTATGTATTCTACTTTCAGCCTCGGTAAACGAAACTGCATCTATTAAATAGGGTTCCGACACCATTTTATCTTTACCATCGGGACCCAATTTCTCATATTTTACTTTGCATTCAAACCAAGTGTTCATATCTATAAATTTTAGGTTGCCAAAGATATAAGCTTAACTATATTTTAAAAAGAGTTTTTACATTTTGTGAATAACTTTTTTGCATGGCAGATTCCAACATGTATCTTTACTATTTGTAATTGTTTTTTTATTAAAAAAATAGACATGGCTAATTTTGAAGAAATAATTTATACCAGACGTAGCATAAGAAAGTATACAAGTAAACCCATTGAAGGTGATAAAATTGAGAAACTAATAGAGGCAGCTTTGTTGGCACCATCCGGGAAACGAGTTTATCCATGTGAGTTTATTGTGGTTGATGATGCTGAAATATTGCAGCAACTGTCAGAAGCGAAGGAGCATGGTGCCGCATTATTAGCAAAAGCACCATTGGCAATTATTGTGGTGGCTGATTCATTGAAATACGATGTTTGGGTTGAAGATGCTGCGATTGCGTCGACATTTATAATGTTAGAGGCTGAGAATCTAGGATTAGGGTGCTGTTGGGTTCAAATGAGACTGCGTGGAACTGCTGATGGAAAATCGGCTACCGTAAATTTAAAAAAGGTTTTAAATTTAGGCGATGAACATGAGATTTTGTCGGTACTTGCCATTGGTTATAAAGATGAGGTAAAACCGACTTATACTCATATGAATTTGAAGTTTGAAAAGATTCATAAGAATAGATTGGATGTGATTTAAGGGGATTGAATTAGATTGAAGGAGAGAGAACGAATTGAGATACGCTATAATAGATATTGAAACCACAGGTGGGAGTCCGAAAACGGAGAAGATTACTGAGATAGCCATTTTTGTTCACGATGGTGAGAAGGTTATTGAGGAGTTTGAAACATTGATAAATCCGGAGATGTACATTCCGCCCTATATTACCGGTTTAACTGGGATAACTAACGAAATGGTTGCCAGTGCTCCTAAGTTTTACGAGGTTGCAAAACAGATTGTGAACATAACCGAAGATACCATTTTTGTAGCCCATAATGTAAATTTCGATTATGGATTTGTTAAGCAAGAGTTTAAAAATTTGGGATTTGGCTATGAACGAAAAATATTAGATACTATAAGATTAAGCCGGAAACTTTTGCCTGGTCATGCCTCGTATAGTTTAGGAAAAATTTGTGATGATTTAGATATTAAAATAAATGGCAGGCACCGTGCGGCAGGTGATGCACTTGCCACGGTTAAGCTTTTTGAATTATTGCTTTCAAAAAACGAGGCTTTTGCTGAAGCAGCTGATCCTGAAAAATATAAACTATTAAAAGGCATTGACTCATCACTACATAGGGAGATTTTAGCGAAGTTACCCGAAGCTATTGGTGTATACTATTTTTATGATGAGCACAAGAACCTAATATACATTGGAAAAAGCATAAATATAAAAAAGAGGACTGCACAACATTTAAGAAATTCAGGTGGACGAAAAGCCCTTGAAATGCGAGAAAAGGTTAACGAAATCACCTTTGAATTAACAGGGAGTGAATTGGTTGCTCTTTTGAAAGAGTCGGAGGAAATAAAACAATTTAAACCCATATACAATAGAGCACAAAGAAGATCGATGTTTACTTACTGTTTGTTTTCGGGCTATGACCCAAATGGCTATGTGGTATTTAATTTGGGTACGGTTAATAAAAATTCAGGATTGCCCATAGCTGCCTTTGCAAATAGCGCAGAAGGAAAAAACTACTTTTTCAAAATGGTGGAAAAGTATCAATTATGTCAAAAGTTGAGTGGTTTATACAAAACCGATGGGGCTTGCTTTCATCAGGGTATTGACATATGCAAAGGGGCTTGTATTGGTAAGGAGAGCGCGAAGGATTATAATGAACGAGCCATGGCTCTTATTAAATCATTTGAGTATCGGGTTTCTGATTTTTATATATTAGACAAGGGTAGAAGTGTTGATGAAAAGGCAGTTATTGCTGTAAGAAAAGGACATTATACAGGCTTTGGTTATATAAATACTGAATTTACAAGCGATATTGGGCAGTTTGGTGACTGCATTAAAAGTTATAACGACAATAGGGAAGTTCAGCAGATAATAAAAAACTGCTTGCGAAAAGAGAATTATGAAAAGGTTATTTATGTGGAGGATCTGGATCAGTAGCCAGTTTTCAGTCCTCAGCCTAAAAAAATGGATGAAGGCTGAGAACTGAAAACTGAAGGCTTACAATTTATACCTATATAATTCCACCAAACTTAATTGATATAGCGATTCAAGTTCAAGCAGATCGTCAATAATATTATAGAAATAATCGAGTTCAATAAAATACTCAATAGCCGA
This sequence comes from Salinivirgaceae bacterium, assembly GCA_027858735.1. Taxonomy (GTDB): domain Bacteria; phylum Bacteroidota; class Bacteroidia; order Bacteroidales; family SZUA-534; genus GH45. The sequence goes on along the minus strand of JAQICC010000157.1, from coordinate 21,013 downwards.
AATTTGACCAAGTTCTAGTGATCGTGATAATAAATATTCATTATTCATATCACTCAAATTTGCCTCAAATTCTTTTAAGTTGTTTTGCAAGGCTTCAGCCTCAATATATAAACTATGAAATTCACCATACAATTCAATCTGTGCGCTTTCAGCTTGTGATTGAATGAAAACGATATCGGCTTTTGCCTTTTTAATGGTGTTTTTATTTTCCCATAATGGAATGGATAATCCAGCCTTTAAGCCGCTGTATGTATCGCCTAAAATTTCTTCGCTTTCATAGCCTAGCATAAGATTGGGTAACCATGCCGATTTATTTAATTTGAGGTTTAATTCAGCCATCTGGTTTTCAATCACGAATTGTTTTAATTCAGGCAATAAGCTATCAATTTCGGTTTTTATAGCAGACCATTCTTTCAATGGGACAGAATAAAAAACAGTGTCGTTTACCGTATATTCTCTACCACCATTAAACTGTTTTAAAAGCTCGTTGTTGTTTTTTAAATAACTTTGATTTAAACGATTTTTATTTTGAACACTTAGTAGAAAAAGCTTGGCTTTATTTACTTCTAGCTGAGTGGCATCTCCATTTTCTTGCTTTTTTAAATAAAAACTTACCATTTGTAGTGCGTCGGCAGTTCTTTTGCTGTAGTTTTTGGCTAGTTTATTTAAATAAACCACAGAACTCCATACCTTGGAGGCATTAAGCAAGGTTTGTTGCTGTATTTTTTGCAACTCTAAATCTGCAATTTGTTGGCTTTTTCCCGATATTTTATTTTTGTATATGTAGGTACTCGGAAAATCGAGCGATTGCGAAATTCCAAGAACTTGTTTTGTGCCAATGGCATCAGTATTACCTGGAAAATAGCCAAATTCAAATTCAGGATTATTAGGAGTTAACCCTGTTTTTGCGGCCATTTTAACTGCTTCGGTATAATTATTTGCCGATTGTAAGGACTTGTTGTTCATTTTTACGGCATCTAGGTAATTTGTGAGCGATGATTGAGCGTTTGATGGATCGTTGGTCAATACCAAGGTCAAAACGGTAAGTGTGAAAATTATATATTTCATTGTTTTATTTTTTGAAGTTTGGGCTTAGAAGAGCGTGTCTAAAAAGCCTTAATTATTTAATAAATAGTCACGGCGTGAATTTTCAATTAACTGATTATATGTGTTTTAATAGTTAACTATTAAGCAAATACATTCACACCGTGACTTTTTAGATAGCTTCTTCTAAATTCTATTTATATTGCTCTAAATTTTCTTCTTTTCTATTCAAAACCAAATACACAACAGGAATTACAAATCCGTTAAGTAAGGTTGAGCTTAACAAGCCACCAAGTATAACTATTGCCATGGGGCTTTGAATTTCATTACCCGGCATGTCGCCTTTTAGAGCCAGCGGAACTAAGGCTAATGCAGCAGTTAAGGCGGTCATTAAAATGGGAATCAATCTATCGGCTGAACCTATTAAAACTCTATCTTCAAGTGGCATGCCGTGTTCCTTAAGAGCAGTGTATCTTGACACTAATAATATGCCATTTCTTGTTGCAATACCAAACAGCGTAATAAAACCAATAATTGCAGGAATGTTGAGTTCGCCAGAAGTCAACCAGATGGCAACTACACCACCAATCAACGCCAAGGGCAGATTAATCATAATAATGCTGGTAAGTTTTAGGTCTTTAAACTCTTGATATAACAATAAATAAATTACCATTAGGGCCAGAATACTTGCAAAGAGTAAAATTTTGCTGGCTTTTTCTTCACTTTCAAACTGACCGCCAAATTCAACACGGTATCCTTCAGGAAGGTCAATTTCCTTATCAATGGTTTCTCGAATATCGTTTACCACATTACGTAAATCGCGCTCGGCAACATTGGCCGAAATTACCAGCTTACGTTGTACATTTTCGCGATTGATGGTATTGGGTCCTTTCGCCGATTGAATTTCAGCAACGAACGATAAGGGTATTTTCTGACCTGATTGGGTAGTAATTAAAGCGTCGCTAATTGAACTTATAGTATTTCGATATTCATCGGCAAAGCGAACAACTAAATCGAATGATTTTTCGCCTTCAAACACTTCGCTCACTGTTTTTCCATTAAAAGCTACGTTTATGAACTCTAAATATTGGTTCATGGTAATTCCGTATCGGGCTAGCATTTCACGCTTGGGTTTAATTTGTATCTGCGGAATGCTTACTTGCTGCTCCACATTTAAATCAACCAGGCCTTCAATATTCTGAATAGCTGATTTAATTTCATTGGCAGACTGATACATTTCGCCCAAATGGGTTCCGAACAGTTTTATAGCAATACTGGCTTTGGAACCCGATAACATTTTATTAATGCGGTGGCTAATGGGTTGTCCTACTTCATAGGCAATTCCATTTATTGAACCCAGTTTTGAACGAACATCAGCCAGAAACTCTTCGGGAGAACGGTCTGTCAAGGTATAGGGTACATCAATTTCCGATACGTTGGAACCAAATGAATGTTCGGAAAGTTCAGCACGGCCGGTTCGGCGCTCAACTATTTCAATTTCAGGAATCGACAATAATAGGTTTTCCGCTTCGGCACCCAATTTGTTACTCTCTTCCAATGAAATTCCTGGCATGGCCGAGGTTGAAATAGTTAAGGTTCCTTCATTAAAATCGGGTAAAAAACTTCTTCCTTGCAAGGTTATTAAACCAACAGAAGCCAGAAATAAAACTGAAGCAGATATAATGATAATTCTAGGATGATGAATTACCTTTTCAAGCAGCTTGTGATACACCTTTTTAAGTTTTCGTTCAACCCAACTGCCTTTTTGAAATCGGGTTAATCGTTTTTCGTTTGTTAATAGCAATGAGCTAAGAACGGGTGTGACAGTAAGTGCCACTATTAACGATGCAAATAATGAAATAATGTATGTTATGCCCAGAGGCTTCAACATGCGGCCCTCCATCCCGCTAAGGAAAAATAGCGGAATAAAGGCTACCATTATTATTAGGGTTGCATTTAAAATGGATGCTCGAATTTCAACAGAGGCATCATACACTATTGTTAGAGTGGGTTTTCTATCTTTTTTATCTAATTGCACATTCTCGCGCAGGCGTTTATATACATTTTCTACATCAATAATGGCATCGTCAACCAGCGAGCCTATGGCAATGGCCATTCCTCCCAGACTCATGGTGTTAATGGTAAAACCGAGCATCTGAATAATAATAATTGCTACCATCATTGAAAGCGGAATAGCTAATAATGATATGAGGGTGGTGCGGTAGTTCATTAAGAATAAAAACAGAATAATCATTACAAAAAATCCGCCCTCAAGCAATGCTCTGGCAACGTTATTTACCGAGCGTTCTATAAAATCGGCTTGATTAAAAATATCCGTATGGATTTCAACATCGGGAGGTAATGTTTTTCGAATTGTAGCAAGGTTTTCTTCAATTTTTTTGGTGAGCTCTAGCGTATTTATATTGGGTTGCTTTGTTATAGTTAATATTACCGAGTTTTTGCCGCCATATGAACCTTCACCTAGCTTCGGAGCTGAGCCTATTTTTATTTCAGCAACATCTTTCAGTCGAATGGGGCTGTTTTGAGCAAACTTAATAAGCGTATTGCCCATTTCGTTTACATCAGTAGTGCGTGCCATTCCTCGAATAATATAGTTGTTGTTGTACTGGTCAATATATCCGCCGGGAACGTTGTGGTTCATGTTTGAAACAGCTTGGGTTAATTCATTCAAACCCACCTTGTAATGATGCATTTTTAGGGGGTCAATAAGAATTTGATACTGTTTGAACTCACCTCCAAATACAGCCACCTGAGCAATGCCACCTGTAGCAAGCAGTCGGGTACGAACATCCCAATCAGCGAGTGTTCGTAAGGTCATCATGTCGGTACTGTCGGCAGTTAATGCTACCACCTGTATTTCGCCCATTAGGCTCGATTGTGGTGCCAATGTTGGGCTGCCAGAGCCTTCGGGTAATTGGTCTTTTATGGTAATTAGTTTTTCGCTAACAATTTGGCGGGCATTGTAAATATCCGTGCCCCATTCAAATTCGGCCCAAACAATGCTGAATCCCATTGCCGATGATGAACGGACACGACGAATACCCGTTGCGCCATTAACCGCAGTTTCAATGGGAAACGTAACAAGTTTTTCCACTTCTTCAGGAGCCATACCTTCAGCCTCTGTCATAATTACAACCGTAGGAGCTGTTAGGTCAGGAAAAACATCAATCTCCATTTGAAAGGTAGTGTAGGTTCCTGCAGCCATTAATAATACTGAGCAAACCAAAACTAATATTCGGTTATTCAGTGCGTATTTTATAATTGCGTTAAGCATTTTTTTAATTTTATATTGTGAGTATTTTAGTCATCAGTCTCCAGTTCTCAGTTTTTGGTATTGCTACTTGACTGCTCACTGTGGGCTTAAGACTGCAAAAGGAATTAATGTGCATGTGATTGAGTTGGTGCAGCTGTTCCTAATGAGGCTAAGTAAACCTTGTAGGTGCCTTTATTAACCACATAATCACCTTCAGCAATACCCGATAAAACTTCTACAAACTCGCCGTCGGAATCGCCAATGGTTATGTAAGTTTTTTTGTAATGTTCGCCATTAGCCATGATGAAAACAAAATAATTGCCTTGGTCTTCCATGAGTGCTGAAACCGGAGTGATTAAAGTGTTTTTTGTTGCAGCCGATTTTAAAAATACTTGACAATAAGAGCCGGGCATTATTTCATTGGATGCGTCGAGTTCGAAATTAACCGAAGTAAACAAACTGTTAGCCGGTAAGGCTGACGAATAGCTTAAACGTTCTCCATTTAAATCATTTGTGCTAAATAATTTATTGGTGTAAACGGGTGAAAAATTTGCAGCGTAAATACCCGAAGCCAAATGGTTGTATTGTTGGGGAATGTCGGCTTTTAATATAATTTTTTTATTCTGAATAATGGTAGCTATAGGCTGTCCTTCATTAATAAATTGACCTTCACGTACAAAAACGGACCGAATAAAACCATTCATTGAAGCCTTTACATTCTCATTGCCATCACTATAAAATTTAGCAATATTATTGAAGGCATTTTTTGTGCTTTTGTAATTCAATTTTGTTTCGGAGTATTCTCGCTCCGAGATTAGTTTTTCATCAATTAAATTTTTTGCACGTTCATAATCCATATTGGCTTTTGTGAATTTATTTTTGGCTTCCAAATAATCATTTGTTAGGTTTTGATGTATCAAATCGCTTGAAATAATACCTATTACATCGCCTTGGCTTACTTTTTTTCCTTCTATAAGCAAATTTCTAAGGCTAACTGTTCCTGAGTGAAGGGCTGTAATAATAGTTTCGTCGCCAGGGGCAGGTAATATTTCACCAGATGTTTTTATTACTCTTGAAAAGGCTTGAGACTGAACTTTATAAATTCCAAAATCTTCCGTCCATACTTGTTCTTTAAGATAAGGAATAAGACCAGCTTCTTCTTCAGGAGTATTGGGCAATTGGTCGTGATTTAGATAAACCGTTATAGAATCGACTGTAAATTGAAGGTTTTTGTTTAGATCGTTGAAATCAATGTTTAATTGATAAGAGCCTGTTTGCTTTGGCTTAAATGCAGCATGATATATTCCAGTTAAATGACCATGAGCATTGGTGTTATAGGTTTTTTCACCGTTCAGCGAAACCTTGATTTCTTCAGCCTGGATGGGTTTGTAATCTGATAATCGGGTAATGTGAATTGTCATACTCGCACTTTCGCGCACAATCATTGTTGACATTTCCATAAAAAGCTCATATCCATTTTGGAATACCGTATAAGAAGTTGTTCCATGCTTATGTTCATCGGCTTCCGATGAATGGTTATCTTCACTTTCTTCTACACCATGATCGAGCCCTTCATGCTCATCTACAGCAGTTTCATTAGAATGATCGTGTGCATTTTGTTGGTTGCTGCACGAGAAATAAATAGGAGTTGATGCTATTATTGCAACAATTATTATGTTGAAAAATTTAATTTTCATTTTAAATTATTTAGTAATTTATTTTAATTTTAAATTGGTTGATGGAAGTGGATATTACGTCCTGTGTCTCCCTTTGTCTTCTTCCTTTTTTTAAAATATATATCGTCAGTAATGAAATTATTCAGATGCTGAATATCTCTTACAATTAAATTAGTGTATAAATTCTATAATTTTATTAAAGAAAGTGGGCTTCGATATTATGCCATTGGAGGTGCACGAGAAGGACTTTCATCTCGAAAGACTTCGGTTATTATATTTAAGCGAAAATTGTTATACTGAGAGTTTGAACAATTTTCAGAAATTGAAAGTTTAAAATTGACGTTAACAAGAGCTGCAAAAGGTACTTGATAATCTTTAACAAGAGTCCTTTGATCTAAGCTGCAAATGTTATTATGAGCTTTGTTATTCTGACAACAATTATCGGCAAAATTTAATGAAATTTCATGATTGTGATTCTTACTATCTTCTGCACAACGATCCTGTTTTTCATCATGATGATGATGCGGAATAATGCCATGGCCTAAAACTAAAGTTCCGGCGATCCATAGTACAGTTATTTTGAGAATTTGCATCATATTATATTGCAAAAATAACAACTCATTTAATATATCTGTTTTAAATCAATAAAAAACATTCAAGTTATTGATAAATTTTAAAAAACAATGAGTAAATTACGTATTTAATTGTCAAGTTTCACAAGGTTGTTTACGAAGACTTGCATAATAAACTTGTTGCATAGTTAATAATTTATTTTTAAAATCTATTGGCTTTTCTTTAAATAATTCAGGCTTTAATTCGTACCATTTTTCAATTGCATTAAAAGGTGTTTTTACATTTAACTCTCGTCTAACTCCACCATGTCTTCTATATAGCATATAATGCACATGAAACATTGATAAGGCTATTTTCATCTGTTCCACACTTTGATATTTTTCTCTTAAGATTGTGCCATTTTTAATTGTACCATTCACTCTTTCTACCATACCGTTAGTCTTTGGTGTATAAGGTTTTGTGAGTCTGTGTTCAATATTATTATCTTCACAAATAATGTCTAATTTTGATAGTTTTTTACAAGGTTCTCCTTTTTTAGATTTTATAAACCTATTTGTAAATTCCAATCCATTATCTGTTAACACATGTGAGATTACTTTAAAAGGAAAATAATCCAAACATTTATTCATAAAATCCTCTGTATTTTCACTTGTCTTGGCGTCATAAATATAGTAATACAAAGCTCTTGTAGCCCTATCTATAGCAACAAACAAATAGTATTTCTTACCTCCAAATTTAGGCAAATAGGTTACGTCAACGTGTAAATACCCAGGTTCATACTCTTTAAATTTCTTAGCCTTTTCTCTTTCCTGTTTTGGTACAGTGTTAATGTGATTCCTAACAAGCAAGCGATATACTGAACTTCTCGAAATATTAGTGTTTTCTTTTAATAAGGTCTCCCAAACTTCATCTATTGGCAACCATGTTGATTGTCGTATCGAAACAACCAATGCTTGCTCTATGGGTGTTAAAGCGTAGGTTATTTTATTAGGCCTCGAACTCTTATCTAATAAATCAACTCTATTTTTCCACTTACTTACAGTTGCTTCTGATGTGTTATATTTTTGAGCTAACTCAAAATTTGTTGCCTTACTATCACTTATTTCAGTACGAATATGTACATTTGTTACTGCGTTCGAATGATATTCTTGTTTCATAATTAATAAGTTTTTGTCGAAACAAATTTAATAAAACAAGTCTTTTTTAGGACGTTTTTTTTCTCTCCCCTTATTACGTTCCGCTAAAGCTCCACTTCATAAGGGGAGAGAAAAAAACATTAACAACGTAGTGAAACTTTACATTTAAGCCACCAAATCTGTTTTTTATGAAGTCCACTCCTTTTATCGCACTGGTTTTGCTTTTTGCATCAATAGAGTTATCAGGTCAAACCCGATATGTTGATGTTAAAATTGAGCAGCCGGGTTTAATTGAATGTTTAACATCGGTTAACCAAATTGAAAATAAACTACCTGAAATTAACCTTTATCCGAATCCGAGTAATGGTTTTATTACCATTGAAACCATAGGTTTTAAACACTCAGGGGAGTTAACAGCAATTGTGTATAATATTACTTCGGTTGAAGTGTTTCGAAGTGTATTGCTTTTTGGTTCAAAATCTGAACGAACACTGAATTTGCAACATTTAAACCGTGGTGTATATATGGTAAAAGTGCAAGGTGGAAGTGCTGAAGCCATTTCACGATTAGTAATTCTTTAACTCTGAATTATGAAAATAGCTAAACTGATTTGTGTTGTTGCTTTTTTAGCAATTACATTAATCCATTTTCAAGCTGTGGGGCAAAAAGCATTCTATTTTGGTCCTGATGTTGAGGCAGAATTAAGCGATACCATAGTTTTTAATCTGGGTGAACATGGCGGGCAGGTTCAATGGCAACAATCGTCTGACGGTGAGGTGTGGAGTGATATGCCGGGAGAGAATCAGTCTGTATTGCAATACGTGGCTGACAGCACTGCTTATTTTAGGGCAGAAGTAAGAGCCGGTAAATGCGAACTCTTTTATTCTGAAACCAAATATGTTTCGGTTTCAAAAATAAGTGATGATGTCTTTTTGGTTGATAATTCTAATATGGAACTGGTTTCTGATACAACAGAAATAGAATTGGGCATATACAAGTACAAAGGTGAAGAAGCCCAACGGGTTGATACTGGAATGGTATTGGTGGGCTCAAAGGGTAAGGGGTATTTGCGAAAAGTAACAGAGGTTATGCACGATGGTAATTATGCCGAGGTAAAAACAGAGCAAGCAACTGTTGAGGATGTTTTTGAATATTTAGACATTACCGATTCAACCAAAATACTTATGACATCGGATAAAGGAGCCATGATTGGTGGTGTGCCTGTTCCGGTTGAGGTAATCTACATGATACCTGGCGCAAAACATTCAAAAGATGGCAAGGGTATTGTTTTTGGAGATGAAGTAAGCTTTACAGCCTCGGTTGAAGATGAGGAAACCGGTGAAGCAGGTGAAATATCATTAACCGTAACTAAAGGATCGCTAAAATTTGAACCCGCATTAATACGAAGTTTTAAAATAAAGTGGTTTAAACTACAAAAGGTTAAAATGGCTTTACAAGGCAATATTGAGCACGATTTGGAAATGGAGTTGTCGTGTTCGGTGAGTAAAACATTTTCAAAAGATTTTGATATTGTAAAATATCGGGTAGGTCCCTATTTTATGGGTGTTGTTCCAATATTTATGGAATATACCATTACTGCTACAGTTAGTATGGGTTTTGGAGTAAGCGGAAGTATTGAAATGGGTTACACATCGAATATTTCAACAACTGTAGGGGCTCAGTATAATCGCGATAACGACCCTAAATGGAGCACCATTTGGGATACGCATGCTGGATTTGATCCCCATGTTGAGAAACCCGAGTTTGGTTTTACTGCAGGGGCACAATTTAGTGTGGTGCCGCAAGTGTATATGGAGATAGCCGGCACTCAGGGGCCTTATATAAACTTGGAGCCCTATTTAAAAGGGGAGTTTGAAACCAAAGGTCTTGATTGGGAATTTGCTGTTAAAGCAGGGGTAGATGCTAATTTAGGTTATAAAGTGGAAATATTGGGTAAAAAAGTAGCCAATTTTAATACAAACTTACCCATTGCCGAATGGATACTGTACGAGGTTGATGGTGAAAATGAGGCAAGGCCACCAGATGTTGTAGAGCTCGATGCGGCTCAAAATATTGGTTATAATTCGGTTTTAATAAACGGAAATTGCGAGTCAATGGTGGGGGCGCCGGTTACCGAGAGAGGCGTATATTGGGGTAAAAGCCCAAATCCACATACAAGCGGTGGAAGTAAGGTTGTTATGGGAAGTGGTTCGGGTGCTTTTGGTAAAACTGTTTACGGTTTAACAGCCAGCACAAAATATTATATTAGAGCATTTGCCACAAATTCCGGCGGTACAACATATTCAATAAATGATATTCAGTTTACTACAGGGTTGCCGGTTTTTAAGCCGGATACACCTGTTCGCGATTATGATAACAATACCTACCAAACTCAACGTATTGGTGCGCAGGTGTGGATGGCTGAAAACCTAAAGGTTACTCATTATCAGGATGGAACCATTATACCCAATTTGGAAGATGACAATGCATGGGCAAGCGATGAAATTGGTGCTTTTCAATGGTTTGATAATAATAAACAGTGGGGAGATATTTATGGAGGCTTATACAATTTCTATGCTGTAACAAACTCCCACAATATTTGCCCTGTCGGATACCGGATGCCAAGCCGAGATGATTGGAATCAATTGGTTGTATATGTTACGAGTATGGATATGGCTGATGTAAGTACCGGCACTTTCTTTTTTGGGTATGGTGACGAGTTTAAAAGTACGCGTACCGACCCCGATGTGCATCCGCGTTGGGAGTTACCCAACCCTTCTAATAATATTTCAGGGTTTTCTGCATTACCTGCCGGCGAAAAAGGAGGTAATGGTTGGGATGCTGGTGAAATTGCTGTTTTTTGGAGTAATACTATCGAAGTAAGTAGTATTCATAACCGATTAATGCCGGTGGCTGTAGTGTTGGGTTTTTATTCCAATGAAACGATTTCTATAATTGGAGAAACAAAAAGGGATGGTTATTCGGTTCGGTGTATAAAAATAGCTAAAGATTAATTCATATGATACAATATAGTAGCACAAAGTTATTTTTGAGAACATCTTTACTAGTAATCCTTTTATTTGAGCTAAGTATCTGTTATGCCGAAAATTATTATGGAACCGATACCATAAAAGTTATGGCTAATGATACCATTTATTTCCAATTAAATGATTATACGGGTCAGGTTCAATGGCAAAATGCATTTGATGGTATAGATTTTAAAGACCTTACAGACCAACAAAGTGATGTGTTAAATGTAAGGGCAGAAAATGATATTATGTATTATCGTGCTAAAGTAACTGCAGATGGGGGCGATAACTGCGTGTGGCATTCTGACACTTTAGTTGTTATTACATTCGAAAATTTACCATGTTTGGTAAACATAGCAGGTGTGAATTCAATACAGGTGGAATTTAATACAACCGATTCAATAGTAAAGGATAGACTGTCTAAAGCAACTCAAATAATTGATTCTGATACAAATACGCATACCGTCTCATTATTATGGAAACTTATTAACTATAAGCAGGATAGTGCTGGGCAATACGAGGCTTTAGGTCAATTTTATTTACCCAGTGGGGTAACGCAACATGCTGATAATCCTTTAGACTTGCAGGTAGCTACTCTTGTGCAGGTATTGGAACCTGCAGCACCATCTGTAAAAACACAAATCGCTATTGAAATAATTGACACTTCAGCCCGTTTGTGTGGTGCAATAACAAATACAGGGGGCTTGCCCATAATACAAAAAGGGTTTTGGTGGGGCAAAGAACGCAACCCTGAAATAACGGGCGAAAAAGTTATTGTAAATTCAAATGAAGTGGAGTATTCCTTTGTATTAAATAACTTAAATCCTAATACTATCTATTATCACAAGGCTTTTGCTATAAATTCTGTAGATACCAGTTTAGGGTTGCAGTATACTTTTAAAACATTGCCCCAATACGGAAATGACAGTACATTTACCGTATATTACAATAATCCAAATGGTTGGCAAAAGGTTTATATAAGGTTATGGAATAGTAATGGTGAAACATTTTCAGATTCAACACCGGGTGAATTAATGGAGTTGCCTACGAACGGGAATCCTTGGTGCAGTTTTAAAGTTCCGATAGCCTATACCTATATGATATTCTCGAGCGGAATTGAAAGTGAACAAACACCGAATCTAGAAAGAAATGTTACAGGATGGTATGACGGTGAACGGTGGTACGATATACAACCTGAAGATATTGGTTCGTTTACTACGGTTTTTGATATTGATGGCAATGAGTACGGAACTGTAATTATTGGCAATCAGGTTTGGCTTACATCCGATTTGAAAGTTAAAAAATTTAATGATGGCACCCCTATCCCTTTTATTGGTGACAATGTTATTGACTGGGCGAATGCAGTTGGCCCAGCCTATACTTGGCCTATGGCAGATGTAAGTTGGAGTAATTATTATGGTGCACTTTATAACTTTTTTGTTGTTGAAAGCGAAAAGAATATTTGTCCCGATTCATGGCATGTTCCTACGCTAAACGAATGGAGCGAATTACAAGAGTTTGCAAAACCAATGGGGGGAGATATTGGTGAGCGAAAATTAATATCATGTAGGCAGGAGAATTCCTCGTATAGTGATGAATGTAATACCTCTGAACATCCCAGATGGAATAGTAGCAATTCAGATGTTTTGGCAACAAACAAGTATGGTTTATCAATAGTTCCAGGGGGATACCGCAGTGAATTAAGCCAAAATCAAACTCCTGGAAGGAATGCATTTTTATGGGCCAATTCACTGAGTAAGGAAAAAGCCAATGTGATATATTTACGCCTGTATAAAGACCAAGATATTGCTGTTGGAAGTACTTATAAGAGATGGGGATGTGCAATTAGGTGCATAAAAGATAATGATGTAGGTATCTTTATACCTAAAGTAGAAACTGTTGATTCTGCTCTAACTAAGCCATATTCAATAACCCTGTTTGGGAATGTGAATTCATCGGGTGGTTCAAATGTATTTGACCGTGGGTTTTATTACGGAACCGAACCTGACCCTCAATTTACTGGAATAAAAGTTCAGGTAGGTAATGGGTTAGGAACTTATGAGCTTAAATTAACGGGGGTAACTCCTTCAACCACTATATATGTAAGGGCGTATGCTAAAAACACTCGAGGAGAATCGCAAGGTTACCAACTGGCATTAAAAAGCCAAGCGGTAATTATGCAAGCATTTCATCCAGATACAGTATCTGTTGATTTTGGTACTCCAGCTGATAGTCTAGTAAATTATATTGCCGATTCTATTCAAATTATTGATACTGATAGTTTATACCATAAAGTGAAGGTTAATTGGGGTTCATATGGCAGTTATAATTCATGGGAATTTGGGTACAATAGCATATCGGGTTCTTTTAATTTACCCCAAGGCATAGGGCGCAATTATACTAATCCGGTACCTCAAACAGTAAAACAAGTAGTATTTGTCAGTAGCATTAGTATTGTTGATACTGTTCGGGTAATGCGATTGTCAAATTACAATAATATAATGCAATTATTGCCTGACAGTACCATAATAGCGGACACCAATTTGGTACATCATAATCTAAAAATTGATTGGAGTATTGCCAATTATGATAGCACCAGAGTGGATACCCTGTCGGCAATAGGTTTAATTCAATTGCCTTTGAATTTTGCTAGACCCGATTCTGTGAAGGAGTTAACGCTGATTACCCAGGTTGTTATTTATAATGATACTTTGTTTGATGCGAACTCGAACTCATATAAACTGGTAGATATTTCTGGGCAAATATGGATGGCGGAGAATTTGAAGACTAAAGTTGCAGAATCAGGTTATATTTACGATGATGATGATGATAACCTTACCTATTACGGCCGACTATATACATGGCAAGATGCTTTGGAAGTATGTCCTGATGGTTATCATTTGCCTGGATTAGACGAGTGGCAAATCCTGATTGACACAGTTGGGGGTAAAGAACTGGCGGGTGGTGTGTTAAAAAGTGTACGCACTGTCCCTGATCAACATCCGAGGTGGAGGTCACCAAATACAGGGGCCGTTGATACTTGTGGATTTTCTGTATTACCAGGAGGCATGGCTTCGGTTTCATTTTTTTCTATGGGTTATATTTATTTGGAACAGGAAGCCCATTTTTGGTCAGCAGACGAGCCAAGCAGTAGAAATGCAACAGCAATTAGGTTTAAGTACAACAATGCTGATATTCAAATTTATAATGAAAATAAAGATGATGCGTATAGCGTAAGGTGTATTAAAGATTCAGAATAATAGAACTTTAAAACATGGTCAAAAACTATGTTTTATTGTAAAACATAATGATATGCCTATAGTAAGTATTTATGTAAAGCAAGGTGATGAAAGGGCGTATTTAAAATCATTAATGCATGTTACCATGGATGGTGTGGGGCAGGTTTTTCAGTTGCCCCCAAACGATACAAATATTTGTGTGGCTGAATACGACCCCGATTTATTTGCTATCAATAAGGGCATCTTCATAAAAAGTTCGTAACCATTGTTAATCGTTGTTATACGTGTTGATGCATGTTCGTGTGCCTTGTTGCTATCGCAATCATCTATATATGGCTCTCATGGTCTTCATGGTTATCGTGTGTGTCGTTTGAATCATGATTCTGTTCCGATGATTTCTGGGCGTGGTCGTGGCCATCGTCTTGATTTTGGTTATGATTATGGAATGAAACTAATTCAAGAAATAATACTAAAACACAATAGACAATTATTTTGAATGTTTTTTGATGCATAGCTATTTGGTTTTATTGATATTGAATATAAAGGTGTATTGTATTTTGAAAATAACATCTTGACAAAATTTATGCGTCGTATTTAAAAAACAATCCTTATTTTAGTCAATATTTACAATAAATGGTGGCCAACAATGATACCATATTAAAACAAAAACTTGAAGCGCTTTTTCATGAGCACTTTACACCATTGGTGTATTTTGCCCAAAAATATTTGGGCGATTTAGATTCAAGTAAAGAAGTGGTACACAATGTTTTTGTAAAAATTTGGGAAAATAGAAATGAGTTTGAATTTGATAAACCGGCCAAATCGTATCTTTTCACTTCGGTTTACAACCGCAGTATGAATGCTATTCGTGACAAAAAGAAATTTGTGAATAGCGAAGATGATGAAGTGCATGCTGCAACTTTAGAGAGAGGGGAGTTTACTGATTCTATGGAGGTTTCGGAATTGGAAGGGAAAATAAACAGCGCCATTCAAAAACTGCCCCAAAAATGTAAAGAAGTATTTGAACTTAGCCGTTTTGAGGGTAAAAAGTATGCTGAAATTGCTGAGCATCTAAACATATCGGTAAAAACTGTTGAGGCACAAATGTCGAAAGCGTTAAAAGTACTTAAGGTAGAATTGAAAGATTATATTTATTTATTAATTCTGTTTTTATTAAAAAATACAAATATGTAATAAGGGTATACCATATTCTATGTGTGTACTAAATAGAAAATATGAATAACAAAAGCAAACATACCGTCCCAATTGAACTGCTAAGCAGATATCTGGCCAATGAGGCCAATGATGCAGAACGCATTCAGGCTGAGGAATGGCGTGATGCTTCGGATGAAAATAAAAGTGAATTTTCTGCTTTTGCAAAACTCTGGTTGTTAACTGGCGATGATTATAAACATGCCGAAATTGATGTTGATGCGGAATGGAAACATTTAGATAGAACCATTTCAAAAGGAGGTAGGATAATTAGTTTATCGCGCATAATGCAGATAGCTGCAACTGTTATAATAGTATTTGGTTTGAGCTTTTTATTTTATAATCAAACTCAAAAAGTGTCGACCAAAACACAAATGGCACAAGTTCAAACCATTAATCTGCCTGATGGATCTGTGGTAACGTTAAATGCTGATTCAAAGTTAAGCTACTCAAAAAATTTTGGTAAAGACAATAGAAATTTATCGCTTAAAGGTGAGGCCTTTTTTGATGTTGCCAAAAACCCGAATATGCCATTTATTATTGATGCTCAAGGAGCAAGTATTAAAGTGGTGGGTACGCAATTTAATGTAAGGGCCTATAAGCATCAAGATAAAGTTAAGGTAACTGTAGTTGAGGGGGTTGTGGAATTGTACGAAACGAAAGAACCGAAAAAGCAGACTGTACTAAATGCCGGTGAAACAGGTATTTATATGAAACGAGAGAAGGCAATAAAAAAACATGCTCGAATTGAAATCAATGATATTTCATGGAAAACCTATGAAATTAGTTTCGAAAATACATCGTTGTTAAGGGTGGCTGAAATTTTGCAGAATGTGTATCATATTCAATTTGAAGTTGCCGATTCTGTTAAGGACTGTGCTGTTACTGTTGAGTTTAATCAGAAAGATCTGGCATCGGTGCTAAAAGTTCTTAAATCTACCCTCGATTTAGAAATAACAAAGCAGGGCAACACCATATATCTTAAAGGTGAAGGATGCTAAGAAATACCAAAATATCAACCGATATAATGGGTTCATTTAAATGCTTAGCGAAAATTCATATTCTATGTATTGCATTTTATTTGCTGCATGGTGTTAATCCGGTGCTAGCTCAAGAATTGGCTACTAACATTAAAATTTCTGTAGATTATAAGGATACCTCTTTGAAGCAAATATTAAAGGATATTTCGAAAAAATCGGGCACCAAGTTTTCATATAACTCAAAAGCTATTCCGCTGGATACTTTAATTTCTTATAAATGTGCTGAATGTGAATTAGAAAAAGTACTTAAAGGAGTATTTCAAAAATCGGGTTTAAAATATGAACATGTTGAAAACCATGTGGTTTTAAAAGTGGGCAAATTGCAAAAGTTGGAAATTGAACCCCCTTCACGAAAGAAACAATATACCATTAGCGGATACATAACGGATGCTAAAAACCAAGAAGCATTGATTGGAGCCGCTGTGTTTAATGCTGAAACCAATGTGGGGACTACGACCAATAATTACGGTTTTTTCTCACTAACTCTGCCCGAGGGAGCCTATAAATTGGAAACTTCCTACTTGGGATATACTGTAAAAAGTGAAACCGTGCAGTTATTCAATAACTATAAGTGGAACATTAATTTACAGCCTGTAGCTTCAATGGTTGATGAAATTATTGTTAGCTCAGTTGATAAAGAAGCCTTAGTATTTAGATTTTTAGCTGCCCAAACAGAAATAAATCCCATTGAGGTTAAAAAGCAAACTGCGGTTTTGGGCGAAACCGATATGCTTAAATCGTTTGACAACTTACCGGGCATAAGTTTTCAGAGCGATGGATCAAGCTATTTTTATGTGCGAGGAGGCAATCGCGATCAAAATTTGATATTGCTCGATGAGGCACCTATTTATAATCCTTCGCATATGTTGGGACTTTTTACGCCGATAATACCTGATGCTGTAAAGACTACTAACATTTATAAAGCTGATTTTCCTATTCAATATGGTGGTCGCTTATCATCATTGGTTGATATTAGAACAAAAGATGGCAATATGGAACGTTTCTCGGGAAGTGGTAGTTTGGGGCTTGCATCAACGCGTTTTAGTATTGAGGGCCCCATAAAAAAGCAATCAAGCTCGTATTTTGTGTCGTATCGAAGGTCGCATTTTGGAATGTTTATTAAGGCAGCTCAGCCTAATATTAAAGATTTTTATTTCACTGATTTTACAGCTAAAGTTAATCTGCGATTAGGAAAAAAAGATAGACTTTTTTTGACTATGTATAAGGGCGGAGATAAATTTATAACAGAGGAATCAGAGGCTGTTGCAGGTGGATTAGAATGGGGAAACACATCTTTAACATTACGTTGGAATCATTTATATAGTGATAGGTTGTTTTCAAATACGACCTTTTATACCAGCCGATACAATTACTTTATGTATACCGACTATGATAAAAAAGAGCATTGGAATTCACGTATTTCAAGTGGACATTTAAAATCGGAGTTTTCGTGGTTTTTAAATCCTGGAAATCAAATAAATTATGGAATTAAATTGGGAAGCTATTTTTTTAACCCCGGAAATCATAACTCACCTGAATTACCACTTGATTATACCGTTTCGCCAAACAATTCGTTTGAATTTATTGCTTATGCAGGCAACGAAATTAATATTACTGAAAAGTTATTGCTTAACTATGGCATTCGTTTTACCAATTGGAGCAATTCGGGTAAAGCCTTTGTGGTTAACTACGATGAAAATTATAAACCGCTTGATTTCAACACTTACGAAGAGGGAGAGACTTATTATTCGACAGGAGCTTTTGAACCTCGAATATCATTCTCTTATAAATCAGGAAAATATGCTTCGTTTAAAGCATCGTATAATCGCACTTTGCAACATGTAAATTTAATTAATAACAGCATAAGTCCCTTTAATTCTTTAGAAGTTTGGTTGCCTTCGGGGCCAAATATAAAGCCACAAAAAGCCAACATTTATAACTTGGGTTATGCAAAGGTATGGCCTTTAAAAAACATTGAGTTTAATGCTGATATTTATTATAAAACGCTTTATAACCAAATTGGATATGCTTATCATGCCAAAACTCTGTTAAACCCATACTTGGAAGGTGAATTACGACAAGGCGATGGGAAAGCATATGGATTTGAACTTTTGCTTAAAAAGACTCAAGGCCGATTTACAGGACAGTTAGGATATGGCTTTACGCGTAGTTTACTTCAGATAGATGGATTAAATGGAGGAAGAGAATATAAAGCACGACCCGACCGACCTGTTGATTTTTCGTTAGCTATTGGCTATAGTGTTAAGCCCCGCTGGGTAGCTACCTTAAATTTTATGTATGCTTCGGGCATGCGAATTACAACACCAACATCGTTTTATTATTATAGGGGCAGTCAAGTTCCTGTTTACAGTGAGCAAAATAATGGTAAACTGCCCGATTATAAAAGAATTGATATTGGCAGTGATTTTAAATTGAACAAGGGCACCAAAAATTTCGAGCATCATTTGGTAATTTCTGTTTTCAATTTCTTTGGATATAAAAATCCGGCTTTTTTGTACACCACAAAAACAAGCAATGCCGATGGCAACTTTGAAATACCCATGGATAAATTGAATATGCAAGAACAAATTGTTACCAAGCGATACGTTTTTTCCGTAATACCTTCGATAACTTATAATTTAAAATTTTAACCATGCCCAAATTCGCAATAAAATATAGCTTAATTTTTATGAGTGCTTTGCTAATAACAGGCTGTGAAGAGAAGGGTTCAATGGTTTTTCCAAATCCGGAATCAATTATTGTTGTTGATGCCATAATTACCGGAGAGTTTATATCGCAGGAGGTTTATGTGTATCAGTCATCGGGCGAATTTAACCAGGCATCGGTGCCAATTTTAAATGCTCATGTTTATATTACTGATGGTACTAACTCTGCTGAATTTGTACCTATTGGCACAGGTGGTTTGTATGTGTCAGAACCCTTCGCCGCAAGTATCGATAAAGATTATGGTTTAATTGTTGAATATAATGGGCATATTGACACTGCACTAGCAAAAATGGAACCGATAACCCCTTTTAAAAACGATACGGTTTATCAAAAGGGGGAATTATACAAATTTGTATACGGTGGAAGCGATTTGCCAGCCATGACAGAGGTTTATTATGATTGGTCATCTGTACCTGAATATTGTCAATATTACGGAAGCTGCTATGCTCAAACAACCCATTACACCTTGAATAATATTGATATTCCTGAAGAATTTGGCCCTGATAAGCAGGAAATATGGTTTCCAAAAGGAACTATCTTAACTCGAAAAAAGTATTCGTTAAGTAACGAACATCAAGATTTTATACGTTCATTATTAATTGAAACACAATGGCGTGGCGGACTATTTGATATAGAGCAAGGTAATGTGCCCAGCAATTTCAAAAATGGTGTTCGCGGGTGGTTTGGCGTTTGTATGGTTATTACAGATACTATGGTGGTAAAATAAAGTTCAAATTATAATTTCACTCTAAAAAAGTTTATTTTCCTACTTTAATTTCTTGTAAGCTTGCTGCGTGGTTTTACATTCAGTTTTATAAACCTACCAATCCCTAATAAAATTACGGTGCTGCCTAGGGCAAATAAACCAACATTGAAATGGTGGGGAATATAATTGGCTGCATAATCAAAAGTATGTTTCGAAAAAAACAATTCTCCAATGCTATTAGCAGGAAATTGTGTAGTCATGTATTGATAAAAGTCTATACAGAAAGAAATAATCACAATTACGGAACCGCTCATTAACAAGGCCCATTCTTTCCACGATATGGTTGTTGTAATATTTGTTTTTGAAAAGTATAAAATACATAAAGCGAATATTATCATTAAGAGCGATAGTAGAACAGGTGCCCAGACAGGCCCAACCCACATGATTGGAAGAAGAAATAGAACATCCCAGTCGCTCAGGGTGAGAGGCCAGTCAATAATGAGATACAAAAAAATATAATAGAAAATATCCCAAATGGCGAAGCTGTAAATGAACCATGCAAATCGTTCTATCTTGGTTTTTCCTACCAAAATTCCAATAGCAATTAACATTATTAGGGTGGCAAATTCTCTGAATAATTCGGTAATAGCAACAGTATATGAGGTTTCTTTAAGCGGAAATGCAAATCCTTCAGGATAGTACAATTCGCGTAAATAAATAACCACAGCACTTTCTAGCATGGCCATGGCTATGGCAAAAAGTGTTACCCAGATTAGGTCTCTGTTAGATTTTAATACATTTAAGTAAGTTTTCATTTCAGGAGTATAAATTTACTTTTATTGGAAAATTACTCACATTACATAAGTTAGTATTTCTTGATAAGCGTAATCAAGTTTTTTTTGTTTAAAATAGAAGTAGCGCTAATATATTACTAGATAATTCATGCTAAAATAAGTATAAATTTAAATGACTATCCGCTTCTTCACCCCCAAAATAGTTAATCATTTTGACCCTCATTTTTTGTTGAAATATGGTAACGTACAGATTACTAAACTACTACCAAAATTCGATTTGTATTACTTAAAATAGCACGTTCATAAAATCGTCCTAAATGAATTTTATTAGAATGAAAAATCTTAATTATTGCCTAAAACATAGTCCTAACAATTATTAAAGCATTAGGTTTTAGGTATTTAAAATTGGGTACAAAAGCGGATAGTCATTTAAATTTAAATAAGTAGTGCGTGCAAGAAAACTCGGTCTCTGATAAGAAAGCTCCAAGAATGAGGCTTTCGCAGCATTGAAAATCAGGAGTTTACTTTCGTAAATGACTGGTTGAAATGCAAGAGTAACGAAA
>JAQICC010000143.1 GCA_027858735.1 Salinivirgaceae bacterium | reverse complement strand
ACACATAGCAGCTGCAAATTTACGTAGTAAAGTAATTTTTCCTTTTTTCATAACATAAAAGTTTAGTTGATAAATATTAAGTTAATAGATGTTTCTCAAATTGTAATGGCTACGCCAATACTATGAGCCTGTTAAGCTCTTGATACAATTGATTATCAGGCCATTGAGTTTAATTATTGGGTGGCATTATTGTATAGTCAATAAACAATATAAATGTTTGCTAAATCTTATATTTTAAAATCCGTCAATTTATTAATGAGTCTGGTTTAAGAATCATCTTTACACCAGACTCATTAAATTTATAGCTTAATAAAATTTCCGTTTATTATTTCATTTCTACCTAAAATAATGTTGTAGTGGTATAACCCGGCATCTAAGCCGTCAACACAAAATTCGTAGTCGGATAAACCCTTATCAAATAAATAGTTCCTGAGCTGCTGCCCCGATAAATTAATGATCTTTATGCTGCTGTCTTGTTTATTTACGTCACTAAAGGACAGGCACAGTCTATCATTTGCAGGATTAGGATAAATATGCACTTTTTCATTTTTCTCATCCAGGTTGGTGGCACTATTCAGCACATTTTTCACATTTTTAATTCTGAAAGAGAAATCATAAGTGGTATTTCCCCTGGTTAGATACTGCGGAAGAGCTCTTGGCCCACAGCTCTCGTTTCCAAGACCTTGCTGGAAATAATCGAGATTCAGATACACTTCAGGATTTTCAAAATTTTCAAGTTCAAAATCGTGCTTAGCCTCCCATATTTGCCCTTCTTTAAAATGCGAAGCGGTGAAATTCAGCTTGGTTTTGCTCAAAATTTCAATTCCATCGTTGTTAGCATTCGTGATTCGCAGCCATCGCAAATCCTCGCGATTACCATTGCTCTGGGGGCGTATATAATTTTCAAACAAATTAGAAACACTGCTTTCGTAAATACCGTAAAAAGCAGAGGCTTTTCTGTCGACATAATTCTCGTGAGGACCGCGACCATACCACGCTACATCATCGAATTCGGGTTGTAATACCATTTGGAGCCCGATACGCGGTAATATGCCGGTTTCAATCGTGTTGGTAATGCTAACATCAACATCTATTGCACCATTGCCATAAACAGTATATGTTATTCCATAGGGGAAAGTGCCATAGTTATTTACAGCCTCCATTCGAGTATCTATGATTAAGCTTTTATTATCAGGGGATTCGGTTACGGAAAAAGATTTATTTGTAATAACTGACTCACTGTATTCTTTTACAAAGTTTTTGTCGTTATTTATAATGCGGAAATAACTAAATGACAACCCATTACTATTATTCAATACAGGTGTGTTATTGTAGTTCAGGGATGTCATTATACCGGTATTCTTATCAAATGACATACTGAAATCATCTCCATTAACCTCAATATTTCCTGCGCTTTCAGTTACATTTAACGCTGGCAATTCATTTTGATTTATTACTGACAGGGCAGGTCTTACAGTCATTGCCATCTGCTCTTTTGCAACAACATGGTTTGCTTTTGCCCAGCTATAATCATTTTTTGTTAGCACGTATACATTAAGAAAATATTCGCTACCCGACTCAACCGGCACACTGATGGGTACCGAGAGCTCTGCAGTTTCATTTGGAGAGAGCGATGGCAATGACATGGTGCTGTTTTCAACAACAATACCATCTTTTAATACTTCCCAATCCATGTAGAACTGATCCAGGTTCAGAAAATCATATTTATTCTCAATATTAATTATTCCTTCGCTGATAGCTGCCGTGGGTGTAAATTTTATGTATTGATATACCTTTTTAACTTCCAACAATTTGGCTGTCACTTTGCGATCAGGCGTAGTTAATCCGTTATTGCAGAAATCTTTATCGTTGGGTTCGTCTCCAAAATCACCACCATAATAATACCTGGTCGGATCTTCACCAAACTTTATAATTCCCTGATCAACCCAATCCCACACACAACCACCAATGATCCGGTTCGAGTTCTCTATCAAATCCCAGTATTCTTGCAAGTTACCAGGTGCATTACCCATAGCATGTGCATACTCGCAGAAGAAATAAGGCCGAGAAGTATCCTGCTCGTCACGTCTTTTTGCATCAACTAAATCGGGGTACATTTGAGAGTCAAAATCAGCAGCATTGTTTTGTCCTTGGTAATGCACAGGACGAATGCTGTCAATTGCCTTGGCCGCGTCATACACTTCGTAGAAGTTGCGGCCACCCCCACATTCGTTCCCCATTGACCAAAAAATAACCGAAGGATGATTCTTGTCTCTTTCAACCATGCGCACCATTCTGTCAATGAAAGCAGGTTGCCATGAAACTTTATCGCTTATAGATGTATTACCATGACACTCTATGTCGGCCTCGTCCATTATGTATAAGCCATAATAATCGTACAGGGCATACATTCGGGGATCATTGGGATAATGACTCGTACGTACAGTGTTTATATTGTGCTGTTTCATCAAAACAATATCCTCAATCATCGATTCCACCGGAACCGCTTTTCCATATACGGGATGAGTATCGTGTCGGTTTGTACCTTTAAAGAGTACAAGCTCATTATTCACATAGATATGCTTATTTTTTATTTCGATTTTTCTGAATCCAAATTTATTATGCAACACCTGGAGAACTTCACCACTGTTATCTTTCAGGGTTAGTATAACTGAATATAAGTTAGGAATTTCAGCTGACCAGAGTGAGGGATTTTCAAGCTTTTCCTGAACGTTAAGTCGTATCTCGTCCTCAGCGGGTATTTGGTCAATATTCTCAGTTATTGCAAGAACTTCATTATTCGACTCATCCAGCATGCTAACCTCGAGGTTAACCGAACCTGAAGGGGTATAATTATGATTTTTTAGTGACACATCGACATTAAACATTGCTGAACTAAAATCGTTCCCTTCGAACTCAGATTGCATGAAGAAATCGCGCACCCTGACTTTCGGAGCAGCATAAATATAAACGTCACGATGAATCCCGCTAAGCCGGAACATATCCTGATCCTCCAGGTAACTGCCGTCAGACCACCGGTATACCTCACAGGCAAGTGTATTTTCACCCGTCTGCACGTAATCGGTAATATCAAATTCTGCATCGTTATTTGCACCCTGAGAATAACCCACTTTTTGCCCGTTAATCCATACATACATGGCACTGTACACCCCATTGAAATGAAGGAATATTTGTTCTCCATTCCATTCGGCAGGCAATTCAAAATCTTTTCTGTACGAACCTACCGGGTTTGGTTCTTCTTCGCTGGTCCAACCCGAAACTGGCATAATATAAGGTGGCACATTAGCATGCGGATAGGTAATATTGGTATAAATAGGTGTCCCATAACCCTGCATTTCCCAGTTTGAGGGCACGGTAATATCATTCCATTGCGATACATCGTAATCTGATTGATAGAAATCTACCGGTCGTTCAGAAGGTTTTTTAACCCAATTAAACTTCCACGAACCATTTAACAATAAATACTTCGATGAAGTCGGATGTATCCAGGGTTTCTCAAAACTTTCATCATTCATAAGTTCTTCAACCGATGAAAATGGTATAAAAGTGTTACGTCCGGGTTCTTTGTTTATGGCAAAGATGCTTTCATCTTCCCATTCACGATTTTCTAATTCACCAACCGATGTAATTTCCCATTGCTGTGAAGGTATTTGAGCCGCAGTATATTGACATAATTCACCATTTGTGCTACTATTTCTTGAGTCGAGATTCTTTTGTGTTCTAACATTGGTTATGGTAAAATAGTATCCGCAATAATTGATTTCCCAATTCTGATTATCATTCGAAAAATCAGTAGCCCATTGGATAATACTGTTCCCATCATCGAAGGAACCAGCCTCATTATCAATACTCTTTAAACTTAAAGCATTTATCACAGAAAAGTACCCGTCCCCCGAAGGTCTGAGGATCCATTGCTGACCGGTATTTTCATCAGCATTATCTTCGCTCATGTATATTTGGGCACCATTATCAAGCCCCCCCCCATTATCTAAAGTCAAACCAGTAGATGTTGAAATTTTATACTTGTATTTATCGGTTTGTAAGTCAGGAATAATTCTATCAGATTCCCACAAGCCCCATTCCTGGCTACTTGAAGCACTTGTCTCAGCTTGTATGGCAGGTTCTCCGGCAGCAGATGATTGATTGTTAATATCAAGATTTTTATCAGATGATTGATTGTTAAGTTTAATGTAGTTGTATCCAATATCCTGATCACTCCAATATTGAGTAGTATTACTTTCGGGCGTAGATAGTTGCAGAAAAGCTTCTTCGGTTACATCTATTGCCAGATTATTCGATTTGTTTATTATCTGTATGGTAGTATCATTTACATTAACCACTTCCCAAAACTGTGACGGCTTCTGATCAAAATCCCCCTGTATAATCGAAAGGAAAGTATCTGAGCCTTCTATATATTCAAAAGCATCAACAATTATTTCGTAATCCGGGGCCATTTCGCCAGTTGAGATCACTTCAATTGAATGCTCACCATAAGGTAAGAGCTCAGTCTCAAATAAAAGTGTATTGAAACTATGACCCTCGTAACAGTTTACTTTGGTAACAAATTGACCATCTACGCGTATTTCTGCAACATCCAGATCACTTCTTAAGAAACCGTAATATCGTCCCTTTACGCCGGTGAACGTAAATTTAGCAATTGCCCCTTTGGTTGTACTAAAATGCTCCGTTGACTGATAACCGGGATTTCCTTCAAATTCACCCCAGTCACCAGTGTAGGTAATAGATGAATGGGTATCATCTACTTTTATCCAATTTAAATACTCCTGGTTACCCGCAGAAAGCACTTTCCCACTCATTTTGTTATAAAGCACGTAACTCTTACTCTCGTCAAAACTGGTGGAAGATTTAACCTGAGAAATGACACTTATCGAAATTGACAAGGCAATTACAATTATTACGATCCAAGCGTTTTTCATGTTTTGAATTTTTAATATTTCTATAGATTTTTTAGTCCCAAAACCATCGGGATTAGATTTCTGAGGGTGTCCAAAAAGTCTTCATTGTTGTTATCCTAAATGCAGCAAAAGATTAAAATATGCTGACAATGAAATTCTTCAGTGCGTTCAGAATGACAAAATATTATTATTTTGACTTTTTGGACAGCCACAGAATGCTTAAATATTTTTGATTTACTGTATTTTACCACAAAGCTTTTGAAGGATCAAATCCCTGAAAAACATAACCCTCCAAAAGCTCAACTAATATTAAAATGCAGCTATCTCCGCCAAATGCGAATAAACGACACCGCCATGCTGGGTATTGATAGTAATTTTAATGTAGTTGCATTCCTTAAAATCATCCAACAAAAACCTTTTCTCTGCATTTATGTTATCCAGATACAATGTATCTATATCCTCCCAAGTCTGACCATAGTCATTACTTATTGAAACTACCACCTCTTCGGGCTTTCCATCATTATCAGATTGCCTGCCAATAAAAGATAACCCATGCAATGTTACAGTAGCTCCCAAATCGAAAATCAAGTAATGAGGTCCGGCCACTTCACCACCGGCCCATTGAGAATGCCAGAAAGATAAACTATTTCCATCGATAGCATGCGACCCCAGACCGCCATTGGTTTCACCTTCTTCAGGAGCTTCAGAAGATGCCTCCACGAACTGCCAACGCGAACGACTATACAAAGC
>JAQICC010000089.1 GCA_027858735.1 Salinivirgaceae bacterium | reverse complement strand
TTTGAGCATCAAATTTGGATGTGAGACTTAGTCGCTGTCGGAGACCCCAATTATTCTCAAGAATAATTGGGGTTAAAAATTATAAGGTGTAGATAATGAAAAAGATAGGTGCTTTTTGTCAAATTTTATGAATTATTCAGGTAAGAACAACAAATGTTTATATTATAGCTATTGTTGTTAATAACTCAGTTTGTTTCAGCAAAGTTGAAAATGTACTTTTAGCCTGTTAATTCAAACAAAAAACATTGTGAAACTCTGTATAGCCGAAAAACCAAGTGTTGCTAAAGAAATTGCCCGTATTGTTGGAGCCAACCAACGTAAAGATGGATATTTTGAAGGAAATGGCTATCAGGTAAGCTGGACATTTGGTCATTTGTGTACTTTGAAAATGCCCGATGATTACACGGAGAAATGGAAATGGTGGCGTTTTGATAATCTGCCCATGATTCCAGAACGTTTTGGTATTAAGGTAATTGATAATGATGGGGTAAAGAAACAGTTTAATACTATTGAAAAACTGAGTCAGGAATGCGATGAAGTTATCAATTGTGGTGATGCAGGAATTGAGGGAGAATTAATTCAGCGCTGGGTACTTACCAAGGCAAATTGTAAAAAACCATTGAAGCGTCTTTGGATATCATCATTAACTGATGAAGCCATAAAAGAAGGTTTTGAAAAACTAATGGAAGGATCTGATTTTGATCTGTTGTATGCGGCAGGTAATGCACGTTCAATTGGAGACTGGTTATTGGGGATGAATGCTACACGGGTTTACACCTTAAAATATGCCAATGGTAAAGGAGTCATCTCCATCGGTAGAGTGCAAACACCTACTCTTGCATTAATTGTTAGGAAGTATTTGGAAATTGAGAATTTTAAGTCGGAGCCTTTTTGGGAACTGAAAACTACATATAGAGAAGTCGTTTTTAATGCAACACAAGGTCGTTTTTTGGTAAAGGAAGATGCTGCTGAGTTTTTAGAAAAAATTAAGAATGATGATTTCGAGATTTTGTCTTTCACCAAAAAGAAAGGAAAAGAGGCACCTCCAAAATTGTTCGATTTGACAGCCCTACAAGTAGAGTGTAACAAAAAATTTGGTTTTACAGCCGATGAAACCTTACAATACATTCAAAAGCTTTACGAAAGAAAATTGGTAACCTACCCAAGGGTTGATACTTCCTATTTACCGAATAATATGTATCCCAAAATAAAAGGGATCATGCAAAAGCTCAAACCATACGAAAATTTAACACAAAAGGTTTTGAGCGAGCCCATTATAAAGAGCAAGAAAGTATTTGACGATAAAAAAATTACCGATCACCATGCCATAATACCCACAGGAGTAGGCCCTTCAGGACTGGTTTTGCATGAGAAACAACTTTATGATGCCATTGCACGTAGATTTATCTCGGTTTTTTATCCCGATTGTATTGTTTCGAATACAACTGTAATAGGTCAGGCAGGAGGGGTTGAATTTAAGGCAACAGGAAAGGTTATCTTAGAACCTGGTTGGCGGGAATTATACCCTAGAAAAGAAACAGAAAAATTTTTAGATGAAGGACAAATAATGCCCAATTTTGAAAAGGGGGAGCGAGGACCTCACGAACCCGATTTACAAGAAAAGCAAACGCAGCCACCGAAACATTATACCGAGGCTACTTTACTTCGAGCCATGGAAACAGCGGGAAAACAGGTTGATGATGAAGAGCTTAGTGAGCTTATGAAAGAAAATGGTATTGGCCGCCCAAGTACTCGGGCAAATATAATAGAAACACTATTTAAACGTAAATATGTAGCGCGTCAGCGAAAAAATTTGGTACCCACAGTTACAGGCGTTCAATTAATTGAAACCATAAATAATGAGTTGCTTACATCGGTTGAGTTAACGGGTATGTGGGAAAAAAAGTTAAGGCAAATTGAGAATGGTGAATACGATGCTAAGCTGTTTTTAGAGGAAATGAAAGTAATGGTTTCTGACATTGTGAGCGAGGTAAAGCGAGAGCAAAAAAAGCTGATTACTATTGAAGAGGATGATAAAAAGTCGAATAAGGGAAAGGGAAATGCTGAGACAGGAAAGGTTGCTACAAAATCAATTGATAAATTAATTTGCCCTAAATGTAAAAAAGGAACTATTCTAAAAGGGAAGTCGGCATTTGGATGTAGTGAATATAAGACTGGGTGTAATTTTAAGGTTGAATTTAACCAGTACGGAAAAAAGCTTACCGATAAGCAAATTGATACTCTAATAGCTAAAGGTAAGACAGGGAAAATTACTGGGTTTTCCATTGATGGGGAGAAAGCAAAGGGAGTTTTGTCATTTACTAATGATTTTACTATTAGTATTACCCCTGACAGGGTTCAAAACTCGGTTAGGGGTAAAGATGAACATGCATTAACTTGCCCCAAATGCAAACAAGGAACCATGCTTAAGGGTAAAACTGCTTATGGCTGTAGTCGATTCAGAGAAGGTTGTAAATTTGTAATTCCTTTTACAGTTCTCCAAAACGATTATAAAACAGACCAACTTTCGGCAGAAATTTTACAAAAAATGAGTTGAGATTAACTCTTTTTTAAATTGTTACTTTTTTTCATTGATATTTTAGTCAAATTTTAAACGATTTGCTATCTTTAGCAATCAGCATGCATTTATAATCAAATGAATTTCCTACAATGAAAAAAATATTTAAAATTTTTGTCTGGATTATCGGAGTTGTTTTAGCACTTATAATTTTTCTAACGGTTGTTGCTAAATTATCAGAAAATCAAATTGCCGATTTGGCAACAGAGAAAGTTAGCGAAGCTATCAACGCACCCATTGAGATTGGTAATGTATCGTTTAATCTTTTACGAAAATTTCCGTATGCTACCATTGAGCTTAGTGGTATTTATTTGGGTGTACCGGCTGATTCTTTAAAAAACGATTCTCTAACCTATATAGGCGATACCATATTGCATTTGGGTAAAATATATCTTTCGGTAAAAACCAGACCGCTAATTGATGGCATAATTGAGGTAGTAAAAGTGGAGATTGAAGATGTTGATATGTCCTATCTGGTAAATAATGACAGCATTACCAATATTGATTTTTTAATACCAGCTACAGATACCAATGTTGTTGAAGAGCTTGATACAGTGCCATCAGAACCCTTGAATGTTACGTTAAAGGAATTTACCATACGCAATATTAATTGCTATTATAACGACAGTACATTAAAAACATTTGCAAGTCTTCATATTCCTGAAATTACCATGGAAGGAAGCATTAAAGGCGATACCATAAATGGCAGTGCCATAGGAAGTATCGAGGTATTTGGAGTAAGCTATCCTGAAACCAATGCGCATTTAATGCAACGCACAAAACTTATGTTCGATGTTGGGTACAAGACCAATGGCAATGGTGATTCTATTAAAATTAATAATGTAGAATTACATACTGATGGTGCTAGCCTTGCTGTTAAAGGGGAAGCTGTAATGACCGATGAAATTTATACCGATTTAAACATTGATATAAAAGATTTGAATTTGGCTGAATTAATAAAATATGCCCCTACTGAAATGCTTAAAGAGTTTGGCGTGAAACAAGTTGCGGGTAATTTAAGCATGAATGCTGATATAAAAGGAATTTATTCCGATTCTACTAATGAATTGCCACAAGTGAATGCCAAATTAAGTATGAAGAACGGTCTGGTGAAAACAGCTGATTATCCCATTCTTAAAGCTTTGTCGTTTGAGGGAAAGGTTAGCAATGGTATATTACAAAATAATCAGACCACACAAGCCGATTTTAGCTCCATTCATTTTGAAACTGAACAAAGTAAATTTGATATTGCTTTCTCTGTACTTGATATTGATCACCCAAAGTATGATGTTAAAACTGAAATGACCATTGTTCTTGATGAGTTTGCCAGTTTTGTACCCGACTCTACTGTTGAGAGTGTTAGAGGGATAATAAATGCCAGTTTATCAACCAAAGGTGTATTGCCCGATTCAATTGGCGATGATTTTGTTGACTATGTTATGGCTAACAGTAAAGCCGATATCGGACTAAAGAATTTCAATGCAGTTGTTGATTCAAGTCTTTCGGTTAAAGATTTTAATGTAGATATGAGCTATCGTCCAAATCATTTTAAAATCAAAAATCTAGGCATTAAAATACCAGAATACGGAGCAAAGCTTAGAAATACTTCGCTTGATGCCAAAATTATAGGTAAACTTTCTGATCCTGATAATATTACCATTGATTTAAAAAGCTATAATATAGAAACAGATAGCTCTAAAATTCATGGCTCATTAAAGTTTAAGAATGGAGAAATGCCTTATTATTCAACACGATCAAATGTATTTTTGAATTTGGGTGAGCTAAAAAGTTTTGTTCCAGATACTTTAGTAGAGCAGATGCGTGGAACCATAAATATTGGCATAACTTCTTCGGCAACTTTAAATTTAGATTCTATTGAGGTTGATGCGCCTGACATTGCACTTAATAAAACCAGTACCTATTTTGCCATTAAAGACTTAACAGTTCATATGTCTAATGATCCGATGACTCAGATTGATAATTTTTCGGGAAAAATTAGTATCAATAAAAATAGAATTTCCATTAATGATATGCAGGGTACGGCTGCTGGAATATTCTTTAATATTGATTCAACTTATATAAGGAATGTTTATGAAACCATTATTGAAGAAAGGCGAGATAAGGAGCTAATAGTTGAAACCGTAATTGATTTAGGAATAATAGATTATAATAAAATTATGGCAATGATGCCGGAAGATACCACAGTAGTTGATTCAACACAGACCGTTGCAAAGGAAGAAGTTGCGGCATCATCAGAAGCTATACAAAACGATACGATAGCAGTTGATACAAATGCATTGTTGCCTGACTTTGCCGCTTTGGGCGTTCCGCATTTTTTAGTAAGGGGCAGGTTTTCTGTGGAGAAAATTATTTATGAAAAGAATATTTTGGATGATATTTCTGCAAATTTTCGTTTTGCCGATAGTTTGTATGTAATTGATGAATTTAAACTTAAAACTTGTAAGGGGGAAGTGAATACATCAATGATGTTGGATGTAAGAAAATGGGAAAAACCGAAAGTTGAAATTAAGAATTATATTTCAGGTCTTGATTTAAATGAGTTATTGGTTGTAAATAATGATTTTGATCAAGCAGAAATGACCCATGAGAACCTAAGTGGTATTTTAACCAGTGAACTACATGCGCGTGCCTTTTATGTGGATGGAGATTGGCCAACAGAAAGAATAAGAGTTAAAGGCGATTTTACGCTTGAAGATGGTAAAATTCATGATTTTAAACCTTTAGTTGATGCTTCTGTTGGGGTTGGAGGTTTAAAAGAATTGGATAAGATGGATTTTAATACTTTAACTACAAGTATTTTTATGTTTAAAGATAAAATTTATGTGCCTAAAACCGATGTAGTAAGCAATGCACTTGACTTATCGGCTTTTGCCATGCATGGTATGACTGATGATATTGGCTATGAATACCATTTGGTATTGCATTTAGGCGATGTGGTGAAAGGGAAATCAGATAAATTAATGGAAAAGCAAGCCAAGCAAAATAAAAAGGATGGAGGTACAGTAGATCGTAATGGGTTAAATCTTGTTTCTATGGATCGCGAAGGGGAAAAGAAGAATGGCTTTGATAATGAAAAGCTAAAGAAGAAATTTGCTAATAATTTGAATAAGCAAGAGGGTTTTTTAAATCTATTATTTAATCCTCTGTTGGTTAATTATAGTACAGAAATAGATAGGACAGCAAGAGGTAGGGAAATACTTGAAAAGTATAGTACAAAAGAATAATTAGTTATAGGAATGAACTTAATAATCAATAAAAAGCCGTTCTAGTTTGCGTTTAAAAAGATTAATTGCTATAGTTTTTATTCTAGTTATAATTTCTGTTTTCTATATAGGAAATAATAAAGACAAGAATGAATGGAGGTATGCAGAATTGCAGAAGCCTTTAACAGAAAAAGAATTAGATATTGTTTATGGGAGTGATACGGCTAAGTTGCAATTGTTTATGTATTCAAGTTATAATTGTGGATTTTGTCGTAAGTTTTTAAAAAATGATTTTCCATTACTTAAAAGAGAGTTTTTTGATAAAGGACTTATTAAACTAATAATTAAACCTATTGAGTTTACTAATGACGAAAACATGTTAAATGCTTTAAAAACGGCTGTTTGTATTAATGAATATGGCAATTTTGAAAAACTTAATGAGCTATTGATAGCTGAGCCTACTGTTGTTTATACTGAAGAGTTTATTGAAGTTGCCTATGAGTTTATTGAAAAAGATATTTTGGTTGCCGAATGTATGCTAAGTGGTATGTCTGATAATTATTTAGAGAAAAATTTAAATGAATTTAGAAGTAGTAATTTAACAGGAACACCTTCATTTATAATAAATAGAAAAGTATATAAAGGATATAAACCCTACAATATTTTTAAAGAAGTAATTGAAATAGAACTTTCAAAAGAATAAAATACTTAAATTTGAATAAGATATTAGTAACATAAAATATATTGAATATGAAAGTAAGAAGAATTTTATTTCCAGTATTGATGGCCATGGCCGTTTCATTTAGTTCATGTGGTGAAGATGATCCAGAAGAATCATGTGATGGTGAAAATATAGGCGAAGAAATGTGTAGCAATGATTTTAGCGCAGTTGCGACTTTTTGTACTGATGGCGAAAACAATTCATATTATACATATGGTGGTGATAAATTTGAGTGTGATGGAGTAGATGCTAACACTTGTGCTGATGCTCTTGATGCTGTAGCTGTAAAAATGATTGAGGCAGGTTGTGAAACAGGTAAATCTGCAGAGATTAAAGCACAAGCCAAAATAACTAAAATGGCTGAGAATTTGTTGGTTAAGGTGAGACAGGAGTCAATAAGTAACTAAATAATAAAAAAAAGCCTCAACGAGGCTTTTTTTATTATATCTTCAGAATAATCCTTTTTTAAATTTTCGTAATTTTTTCTCCAATGCTTCTCCTCTTAGGTTCATAGCTATTATAGTACCTTCGCCATCAATTAAATAACTAGTAGGAACGCTTTTTATTTTATATAATAAAGCAGCTTCGTTTTTCCAACCTTTCAAGTCGCTTATATGATGAGGCCAAATCATACCATCTTTTTCAATGGCATTAACCCACTTTTCTTTTTTCATGTCCAATGAAACACTTAGCACGGTAAAGCCTTCGCCATTTTTAAAACTAGCATCTTTATATTTATTATAGGCTTTTATTACATTCGGATTTTCTTTACGACAGGGGCCACACCAACTTGCCCAAAAATCAATAAGTACTACCTTACCTTGTAGTTCCGATAATTTGAATTCTTCACCATTTACAAGAGGCATAATTATTTCAGGAGCTTTATCTCCAACTTTTAAAGCTTGAGAAAACGAGCTAAGAGAAAAACTCATTAAAAGAAATAGTATTAAATTGTATTTTACTTTCATATTATTGAATGTTCTGGTTAATAAATGCTAAGATAAGTATTATTACTAAAATTCATAAAAGATTAAACATGTAATACAAAAATGATCGCTTTCTCTTTATCCTGAATAATTCATAAATTTTCTTAAAATTGATTTAATATTCTGATTATTAATTTTTAAAGGAAATCTGATAATATAAATATAAATTAAGAAAATTTCCGGGTGCGTTTATTTTAATGCATCTGTTTTTTCGAATCAAGTTTTCCGAAATAAATTCGGAACTAGCTGGAACAGGCTGTTCAGATCTCGAAGGCTTTCGGGATGAAATATAAAGATATGTCTGCGGATTCCGACGCACCCGAAATAAATTCGGGACAAGCTTTACAGCTACATCAAACTAAACGCATGAATTAATCAGAAACTTACAAGAAATAACCTAATCAGTTTGCCCTATTCTTTTTGCTTCTAATGGCGTTAAATAATTAGCATAAATGGCTAACCTTAATAATCTTGTTGGGGGCATCACTATTGCTATCAGTAATGGGCCAATAATATTCTTTAATGTAACACTTTTGCTTATTTGGGGTTACTTCTATTTTAATTTCCTGTGGTATGCCTTGTTGTAATTTTACCCATATAGGGTCTAATTCCGAGGGCTCAATACCGAGTATTTCACATTCTTTATTATAGTGCTTATCAAGCAATAAATTGGAATTTATTTGTAAAAATGTCAGGTATTTTTCATTTATATCCTGCAGAACACCAGCCATGTTGTATTCTGTTTTAAAAACAGACGCTTCAACTGCATGCAAAATACGCGATAGTTTTTCTTCTCGAGTAACAGCTTCTTCTTGAGTAGCAATAAGTTCTTCCATGTTTTGGCGCATTTCTTCTTCCTGTGAGGCCAATTCTTCGCTTTGAGTTTTCGATTGTTCTAGTAATTGAACTGTCTTTTGGTTAATTTGTACTGTTGACAAAGTAGAAGCAATACTTTCAGCTAGCTTTTCAGTAAAAGCAATTTTGTGAGCCTCTATTTCGTTAAACGAAGCTATTTCAATAACACCAAAAACCTCATTCTCCGAAATTAGTGGAACAAGTAAAATGTTGCTAGGGTTAGCAGTTCCCAAGCCTGAAGTTATTTCAATATAATCTTGAGGAATTTCAGTTAAATATATGGGCAGTCTCTCAAAAGCACAGCGTCCAATCAGGCCCTCACTTAGTTTTATCTTTTTATTCAACACTTTAATTCTGCTATAGGCTACAGTGGCCTTCGCTTCTAAAGTAATTTCATTATCTTGTTTTTCAGCAACAAACAAAGCCCCCATTGGAATATCTAAATAATCAACCAAGCCTTGCATTATTCTGTTACACAGTTCTGAAATGTCATTATTGTTTGATCGCAATATTTCTCCAAATTGTGCTAACCCATCGGCTGTAAATTTGTTTTTTTTCTCTTCTTCAGATGTTTTTTCTTCCTCAATTTTTGCCCTTGTTAGTCTCTCTTGCATTTTCATGAGGGTTTGGCCTAGCACATCCTTTTCGCTGAGCAAGTTGTA
This sequence comes from Salinivirgaceae bacterium, assembly GCA_027858735.1. Taxonomy (GTDB): domain Bacteria; phylum Bacteroidota; class Bacteroidia; order Bacteroidales; family SZUA-534; genus GH45. The sequence continues at coordinate 30,087 of JAQICC010000089.1, read as the reverse complement.
TTTTTCATCGAAGTTTCCCTTTCCGGTTTGTCTGGCAAATTCCGATGTTTGCACTAAGCCCGTAATTAGTGTATCAATAGCAGTGGATAAATCACCAAGTTCATCATTTCTGTTTTTTAACGCTGGATCAATTTTTACAGATAAGTTCCCAATGGCTAACTCTTTGGCTATACGAGTTATGTTTTTTATAACCTTACCAATAGGGTTAATTAAAAAGGCAATTACTACAGTTAGTAGTAGGGCAACAATTAAAACAGCAGCAAACTTTAACATCTCTTTCTTTACAAAATTCTTTTGATGTTTTGAATCATGGGTAAGCCTAACAATTGCACCGCGAATAAGCTTTGAGTTTATATTTTTAACATAAACATAGGTGTAGTTTGTATTTTCTGAACCTTCATTAAGTAACGAAACTGTTTCTCCGGCCTCCAAATCAGGAAGAATTCGCAAGTGTTCTGCTATAAATTCTTTTTCTGGATTTAGCGATGTTGGAGTTTCTAGCCAGAAGAATAAATCAAGTGTGGAGAGATTTATTCTTTGTTCAGCTATTTTTTCAAGATGATTAATCATGTAATCGAATATGCGATCGGCTTGATTTGAGTAAAACCCAATTTCTATTATGTATTTCTTATCCTTGGTTGCTTGGTACGAGTATTTTTTGTACTTCTTAGTTTTGTTTTCGAAAAAGAATTTAGGGCTATCAAACTTACCTTCATTTAAAATTCCTTGAAGGTATTTTTTATAAATATCGCCAAAATTAAAGAGATTTATTCCTAAATCATCTAGGTAAGTTGTGTTTATAACTTCACCATTTGTATTTATAACGTATAAGTCATATGATGCAGCATCCATTCCCAAATCGTCTCTAATTTTGTTAAGGTTAATGTTAGCAATATTAGTAGTATCAGAATAGTAGGTGTCAATAATTTTAGTACTGTATACTTCCATTTGCTGTTGAATGGGCTCTTCAATTATATCGAGTGCAACAAACTGCAGCTCAATAAACGACTTTATTTCATCGATAGTAAATTTCTGCTCCGATGCATTTAATTGGTTAATAATTCCTTTTGTATTCCAATAATTTAGAACACCCAATGTCATTAATATGGCAATTACAGGAATTACAATTGTTAATACGAGTTTACGACTGATTGAATTTATTTTCATTAACAGTAAAAATAGGAGGATTATTTATAAAAACAAAAACATAACCTTTATATGTAACGTTGCATTCGTAAGTGTATTAGCGTTATAATAACTGTTTTTTATCATGAAACCTTGTCTGCTTGCAGTGAGATTGTTCAATAATACCGCATTAAAGCCTATGTTTACTTTGGCAATAATGAACAAGTTTGGTCATGCCATGCTCGAACCTAGCTTGGCAATCGTTAATTTCACCCTTATATTTTAGCTTTTTTGGTACGCCGATGGTATATATTCCTTTTCCTTTCGCCATCTTTTCAAGTCGATTTAATGATTTTTGTGAAAGATTAGCATAAATAGGCGTCAGTATTTCACATTGCTCAATCATTCCATGATTGACATCCCATTTTAATGCATCTTCACCGGTTATTGCAGTGGGTGAAAAAAACACTTTTTTAAGTCGTGGAAAAGCATATTTAAATACTTTTTCAGACCCTTCATGCGCAAAATTTACTATCTCTTTATTGTGGACAATAAAAATTCGAATAAAGTCATTTTCTAATAGGCATAATTGGTTGGCGGCAATTGCAGCAATTCCTCCCCATTTTACCTCATGGCCTTGAATGCGTCTTTCTGCATCAAAAAATAAGTAGAAATCGCGTATTTGTTTTATGCTATGATATTTCTGAAAGCCATTCTCATTTGCTATATTATATTTGCAGGCTTGTTGCCATTTTTCGCTTTGTTGCTTTCTATCCTTTTGTAACCAATTTCCTTCAATTAATTCATTGTTGCTTGTTGCTTTTTGGTATGTTTTTAGGTTTTTCCATTCTTGTGCCGAAATGGTCAGCATAAATACAATTAAAATAAGGGTTACGGAAAATAGCTTCATGGGTTTAAAAAGATTAAAGATGCGTTATTTTATAGTGTTGTGAGTTGATTAGAATAAGATTAACCCATTATATTGTAATTGAATTATTAACAACAATATTTTAATTTAAACAGTTACTAAAGAAAAACATTATTATTTTAGCAAACTAAATAACAATATAATAATTCTTAACTCATAAGCTAAAATAATGAAGACGCTACACAAAAACTTTTTTTTAATAGCCTGTTATACTATAGTGTTAGTTACAACAAATGGTATAATTAATGCTCAAACACAAAGTGAAGGTAATAGACCCGAGGCTATTGACTATGATTATACTCCGAAAGATACATCATGGAAAGCATTGACTATACGTGAAAAAATTGGTCAAACCATGATAGTTCTAGGTTATTATGAAAACTATAACAACCAGTTTGGTAGTATTGACAATATGATAAAAAAGTACCCGGTTGGGGGTGTTTTTATACCAGCATGGAGTTATGGAAATTATCAACCGCAAAAAGATGTAGTTAAGAATATTCAAAAATGCATGCAAGAATATGAAGATGCATCAAAATATCCGATGATTATTACGGAAGATTTTGAACGAGGTGTTGGTTCTGTTTATGATGGTTATACCGATATGCCAGTATTAATGTCGCTAGGTGCAGCTAATAAGCCTGAATTATCGCAAAAATATGGTAATACTACAGCAAAAGAGGCCAGTACCTTAGGAGTAAATTGGTTATTGCATCCGGTATCTGACTTAAATATTAACCCCTTACAAAACTTAGTTGTTGAGCGTGCTGTTTCTGACGATGCTAATCGTGCTTACCCATTGCTAAAAGCGCAAATGCAAGGCATGAAAGATGCCGGTGTTGTACCAACGATTAAACATTTTCCTGGTGATGGTTCAACCATGAAAAACCAACACTTAATTACATCAGATAACAACATGAGCATGGCCGAATGGAATAGTTCTTACGGTACACTTTTCCAGAATTTGATTAACGATGGTACACCATGTATCATGGTAGGACATATTCGTTTTCCAGCTTATCAAACAAAGCGCATTAAAGGTTTATTACCTCCTGCAACCTTATCGGAAGAGTTAATGGTTGGATTACTGAAAGAGAAAATGAAATTTAACGGAGTTATCATGTCCGACGCTTTAAATATGGGTGGTTGTGGCGGATACTATCCAAATATAATGGAGACTGCTGTGGAATGCTTTAAGGCGGGTGTTGACCTTGTTTTGTGGCCAGAACTATCGTATATGGATACGGTTGAAGCAAGAATTAATAGGGGTGAAATACCAATGTCGCGACTTGATGATGCTGTGGAAAGAATTTGGGGAGTTCGCGAAAAATTCAATCTTCTTGAAAAGAAAGAGAAACTATTTAATGAAATAACTGAAACAGAAAAAGAGGAAATAAAAAACGCAATAAAAGAAGTTGCAGAGAATGCTGTAACCTTGGTTTCTGACAATGCAAAAGAAATACCCTTAAAACCTGAAACAACCAAGAAAATTGCGATTATTAACATCAGCCATAATGATATGACTCAGCAGCTTGGTGATACAAAACAATTGCTAGAGGAAAAAGGCTTTGAAGTTGGTGAGATTATTCATAACCCTAATTTATATGCTTGGCAAGGACGTTTATCTGAGTTTGAGCAGTATGATAAAGTTATTGTAGCTTTTGAAAACAGATACCTTGCACCAATTGGAGCAAGTATGCTTAAGGATGCTGAAGCAATGGGAATTTGGACAGCCAATATGATTCCTTTTGAAAAAATGATTGCCATTTCATACAGCAACCCCTATTATGTGAATTATTATTTAGATTATGCATCCATTAAAATTAATGCATATAGTATGGATAACTTTTCGCAAAAGGCGGTGGTTGATGCATTAACGGGAGCAATTCCTTTTGTAGGTACAACTCCTGTAAAATTGGATAGCCCTATAATGAAATAAGAAAACATAGTTTAATAAGAGATAATAGGAGTGCTGTTCATGGGTTTGAACAGCACTCTTTTGTTTTAGTTTCGTTTAGTTCTAACGATGCTTTAGGTTTTCATTACTAATGCATAGCAAAAAAGAATATGATCCTTTTGGGAAAACAACTCAAATGGGTATCTTATAATTCGGGTTTTATCCTGGCTATATGCCCTAGTTATGAATTATAAGTTCTACTATTGCATAAGCTGGTTTTAGCATAAAAACTCCGTTTGCTAAAAACTTACGCCAACTCTTATAACGGCCATATTTGTTTGATACTTATACGCACCCGGCTTATTGCTGGCTTTTGCAAAAGTTAATCGATTTTCACTTTTATCTGTAATAATTAAATCGTCTTGTCTTTGTAATCGTATACCTGAAAATATAGTAAGTTTTTGATTTAGTTTGTAACTAAATTCCAGATCAAAAAACCAGGCTCCTTTGCTATATCGGTAATTTGTAGATTCAAGCTCTCCAAAGTCCATAATTCCATCGTTTCTTAAATATTCCCCTTCATATTTTATCTTTGAATTGTAAATGGAAGCAAATTCTTTTCCAAGGCCAATGGTTGAAGCAAATTTATTTTTTGATAATTTATACTTGATTAATAGGGGTAGCGAAATTTTATTTGATGTGATGTTTAAGTTTGCAAGTTTATTTGGATCATTCGTAAAGTTTTGATTATTTATACTGTTCCAAATAAGTTCAAATTGGAACGAGAATCTATTGCTAATAAGTGCCATTGGAATATTGTAGAACATTCCAACTTGAATAGCATTTGATAATTTCGATTCAACATTGTATTCTGAGAAAGAAATGCTGGATAATTCGAGTCCCGTAAATACACCAAATGATGGTTTTAATATACTCAAATCTCTTTCATAAGTTATACAGTTCTTGCTTGTGCATGTTTCCTTTAAATAATACTTAGTTATGTTTACTAACGATTTTTGATCGTAATCGGTTGCATATATTAGGTTTTTCATACTTGGGTAATCACTAAATACCGAGAATAATGTATCTCTATATAAATGGAGTTGTACGTTGTACTGCTCATGGTAAGCAACGCTGTTACCTACAGGTCGGCCAAGACTAATGTTCTCATTTGATAAACCTACTAATTTGTCACCTTTCTTCTGGATAAAAAAAGAGAGGTTTCTATATTTATGATAATAGTATAGATTAACTTCACCTTCAAGAAGAATATCAAAAAAACGATCTTTGTATTGATTATTACTGTAGTACTGCTGTGAGCTATAATATTTACCCGAACTAATATAATACGATTTTATGTCGGCAGGCAAATACTTAACCGGTTCCGCTTTTTTATTTTCCTTAAAAATGCAAACCTTCGAATTTTTAATCTTACTACCATCTTTAATTAATCCAAATATGGTATCGTTTTGTAGGGTTATAATTTTTCCCTCTTTGTAATTGTATTGACCAAAAGTACCCATGGTGCTCCATGTTAATGCAATTAGCAATAAATGTTTTAAATAAGATTTCATAATAATGGTTTTAAATGTGGGTTTGGTTTAAACTAATAACTATTCAATTTACTAAATTCAATTAAATAATTTTTATTTTGAATAAAAATTTTGCGATTGAGAATAAATTATTTACATTTGTTCGAAAGTTATCGAACAATATGACTAACTCACATCAAAATATGGCAAAGGTTTTTAAAGCGCTAGGTAGTGAGCAGCGTTTAAACCTATTTAAGATGATATACTATTGGGAAAAAACCATGGATGTTAATATGTGCTGTGGGGTTGAAAAAGCGTTTAGTAAAGCTTGTGATTGCATGAATTTATCGCGATCAACAATATCGCATCACTTAAAAGAATTGCAAAATGCAAATTTGCTGGTTTGTGAAAGGAAAGGGCAGATGCTTTCTTGTCAGGTTAATAAAGAATTATTGAATGATATAAAAATATTTTTTGATTAAGTTTTTTTTAATATGTTCGATAGTTGTCGAACAATAAAATTATGGAGGATTAAATTATGTATGGATCATGTTGTGGATTTGATTCCAAAAAAATGAGTGAGAAGTTTAATGTTAAAATTGACGAGACCGTTAAGGGTATCAAAATTTTAGTTGAACCAAAAGATGAAACAAAAGTTGAATCTTTTAAAAAGTTTGTAGATTCGGCGAAAGAATGGTGTGACTGTGGACCAAACTGTTGCTAAAAACCTGAGTTCGATACAAAATATCGACACAGCTTAAAAATAAAGGGGAGGATTTTTAATAATCCTCCCCTTTATTTTTTATGCTTTTAAATTTCATAAAAAAGCCTCCCTTAACAGCAAATTTAAGGGAGGCTTCTCTAGTTTCTGCATTATAGCAAATCACAATTGTAAATTATTCCTTTACTATTTTTTTTGTGATATTTCCTTTAGAAGAGCCTATTGCAATTGCAAATATAGAAAATGGTTGCTTCTAAAAATAAGGTTACGATTGTATTATTTTGAGAAAGTTAAATTAGTTTTTTTCTTTTTTGTTGGCATGATGATAAGAACAATAGTGCAATGTATAAATGATCGACAATGCAAAACTTCTTTGGATGCAGTATGTTGAAAAACAAAATATTTACAGCACATATTTTTATAACAAAAAACAATTAATTACTAATCTTTGTAATATATTTGTACTGTCGTTGCGTACAATCATCCAAGATGAAAATGCAATGAAGGTTAAAGGGAAATAAAATATAATATTCTTAAAAATAATAAATCAAAAGTATAGGTTATGGGTAAGATAGTTATACATGATGAAGAATGTCGTGTAATAAAAGGCTTTGAGAGGTATTGTATTAGCGAGTCTGGTAGAGTGTACCGACATATACCCTTAAATTTAGTTGAGAAAGCAATAATTGATGATGGAGCACTTTATGTTAGGGAGAGCCAATGGCATTACAGGCATCTTTCTAAGAGAAAGGGACAACCTTTTTGTAGCTTAACCAATTCAGATGGTAAGCTTATTTTAAAATCTGTTGCCCCCTATGTTGCAGAAGCCTTCGAAATTGAGGGTGGTATTTTTGATCATAAAGAACACTCTGTTGAATTTGTAGATGGCAATAGTAGAAATTTGCATTATACAAATCTTAGAATAACAGGTAAAAAAAAGAATAATGCAAAGCTTATCAAGGCTGATGTAAAGCAAATTAAAGATTTGATTAAGAAAAATTATCCACTGAAGCATATTGCAATAATCTATGGTGTTTCCGACATGCAAATTAACCGCATTAAAACAGGTGAAAATTGGGGTAATGGTAAGCGTAAAATTAAAGCACCAACAGCACCGTTTCAAATTCAAGATGGTAAAATAAGAAGATATATAGCTACTTTTAATCAGGAAACGGCCTTACCCGAAATTAAAAAACCTTTTAGCATAAAAAGAAATCCTAAGGACCCGACCGATAATTTAATAATAGGTATTTTAAAGGGCTACAAGCTAAGCTTAAAGCATAAAAATATTACAAGAGCGCAGGTAAATGTCAAGAAACTTAATGATTATTTTTTTGGTATTTAGTCTTTGCAAAAGCAAGAGTTTTCTTGCTGGCACTATTTAAGAAGTGGGTGTCTAAAAAGTATGTAAAACAGTAAACAAAAATTGTTTTTGTATCTGTGTGATTTCGTCCTTTCTTTGTGAAACTCTGTATGGTAGCTTTTTTTAAAATTATTACACAAAGGTTTAGAGATACAAAGAGTCACAGAAAGACTTTTTAGACACCTCTTCTAAGCTTTATTAATAGAGAATTTTACTTCGGCCTATTCATACAAAATTGTGCTAACTATTATATTATTTCCAATTATTATTTCAAATTCACCGGGTTCAATAACATAGTCCATGGCTTGATTAAACATTTTAAAGCTATTGGATGAGATATCAAAAGTGAATTCCTTCTTTTCTTTTGGTTCCAGATGAAGGCGGTCGAAGGATACTAGTTTTTTTACGGGTGTAGTTACCGAACTTACTATGTCATTTATGTAAATTAAAACAACTTCATCACCGCCTAGTTCACCATTATTTTCAATTGTCAAATTTATGGTAACAATATCATCTGATGTGAAACTGTTTTTTACCTTTAAATTACTGTATTTAAATTGTGTATATGATAAACCAAATCCGAATTCAAAAAGAGCTTCACTTGAGCTTTGAAAAAAACAGCCTCGGTGAAAAGCAGAAGGTTTTTGATTGTAAAAATTTTGAATATGGCCTACACTTCTGGGAATTGTAATAGGTAGTTTGCCTCCCGGATTATAATCGCCAAAAATAACATCGGCAATGGCCTGTCCACCATACATTCCAGGCTCCCAAGCTTCAATAATTCCAGCAACATTTTCGACCAACCAGGGTGAAGCTATAGGACCACCATTTATAAGCACTACAATCACAGGTTTGCCTGAACTTACCAATGCTTTAACCAATTCCAATTGCTGTCCGGCCAATTCCAATATGGGTCTGTCAAGGTTTTCAGCACTGGTTTTATCTTTATCGAACCTGATAGAGTTTTCACCCACAGCCACGATTGTCACATCGCTTGATTTTGCCCGTTTCTTTGCTTCTTCCATAAAATTATCGCTATAGCTGTGATAAGATTCACATTCCATAAAATCAATTTTGGTGGTGGCCGACATCTTAGTTCTAATTCCTTCAATTACTGTGGTAATATTTTCATCGGGTTGATTTCTTGACCAATCGCCCAATAGGGCTTGACTGTTTGCATTTGGACCTGTTATGAATATTGAATTTAGTTGTTTACTTAGGGGTAAAATATTTGCCTCATTTTTTAAAAGGACCATAGATTTTTGCGCCACTTCAAGGGCCAAATCCAAATGCTCCTTTTTCATTAGGGTGTTTTTTATTTTGGTAGCATTAACATATCTATTTTCAAATAAACCCAATTGAAACTTTGCATATAAAATTTTGCGTACAGATTCATTTATTACTTTTTCAGGAATAGCCCCTTCGTTTACCAATTCTTTCACATGATCGAAAAAACCGGGTCCTTGCATATGCACATCTAAGCCAGCTAGAACGGCTAATTTAGCAGCTTCTTTTTGCGAAGCTGCAACTTTATGAACTGTTTCCAATCGTTCAATATCCATCCAGTCGCTTACATAAAAGCCTTTAAAGTCCCAGGTATCGCGCATTAATTTGCTAAGGTAGGTATGGTGTGCATGACATGGAATTCCATTTATTTCGTTGTGTGCCGGCATTATGGTGTACACATTCGACTTGATAGCCTCAATAAAAGGAGGGAAAAAAATCTCATGTAAGGTTCGCTCTGAAATGTCGGCAGCAGCTCCATTTAAACCATTACTGGATATTCCGCCACCTACAAAATGTTTGGCACAGGCAATTACATTAACAGAATCGCCAAAATTATCACCCTGATAGCCTTCAATCATGGCCTTTCCCATTTCTGAAACCAACAAAGGGTCTTCGCCAAATGTTTCTCCAAATCGTCCCCATCGTCCATCTCGAGCTATCTCAATATTCGGCGAAAAGGTCCAGTGATAACCTGTTGCACGCATTTCAGCGGCTGTATATTTTGCTACTTTATTTGCCAAATCTGTATCAAATGATGCTGCCATGCCAATCTCCGTAGGGTAAATGGTAATAGGCTCCTGATACATTCCATGTCCATGAATAGCGTCGGTGGCAATTAGTAAGGGTATTTTTAAACGCGATTCTTCGGCCATTTTTTGCAAATAGTTAGCTTCTTTGTAGGTCGGAACTTTTAAAAATGAACCTATTTTACTTTGTTTAATCAATTCGGCAGTTTCACCAAGGTCTAATTCATATTGAACTTCTTCATCTACATTTTTCACTTCACTTTTTGAAGGTTCGCCTACATATTGACACATTTGTCCTATTTTTTCGTCAAGGGTCATCGTATTCAACAGTAATTCAACTCTTTTGTCTACGGGTAGGTTTTTATCTAAATACATTTCTTTTAATTCTTTATTTGAATTGCATGCCGAGAACAGAATTATTAACGAGAAGTTAAGAAGATGAAGATATTTCATGCTTTTGAATTTTATATTGTGAATATTGATTAGGTTGGTTTAAAAATATTATTCAAAACCATTTTGCAAGTTAATACTTAATTTTAAAAATTAATTCTTTATACTTCGCGCTTTTATTTAATTGGCTTTACCAGAAACACGGGCGTGCGTAAGTGTCTGGTAAAAAATATTCCATGACAACCACGAACGGACTCTGATCTTTTCTTTTAGGTATTACTACGAATTTAGTGGAAAATATTTTTATAAAGAGTATTTTTAAAGTGAGATATAGTAGGCAGTTTTCAGTACGCAGTCAACAAGTTTACTGAGGACAGAGAACTTCATACTTGAAAACTAAAAAACTCATATAATTTTAACCCTACCTTGAATTCTGCAAGGTTAATATCCATTATCAGATAATTTGACTTTTATGGCTGTTTTGAATGCATTAAAACAACCTGATATTTTCAAATATTGAACCCAGCCCAAGTTACAATTCAACAATAGCACCTGAAATAATATAAAATGCTAATGTATGAAATGATTCTGGATGGTTTTTTTAGTAGAAAACCAAAAGTCTATACATTCTCTTTCAATATGTACCCACTACCATGAATATTTACTATTTCTAAATTAGAATCGCTTTTCAAGAATTTTCGTAGTTTGGTAATATAAACATCCATGCTACGAGCAACGAAGTAGCCTTGTTCGCCCCAAATTTTTTCAAGGGCAAAATTTCGGTCAAGAACTTTATTCTTGTTTTGAATTAGATGGAGGAGAAGTTCGCCTTCTTTTGGAGAAAGTTTTACGGATTCGCAATCGTCAGAGCTCAAATTTCTTGTTTTGTAATCGAATTTAAATTTGCCTATTTCAAGTATCTCGCCATCGGCCGGAGCATCCATACCTGATTGATTACGCTTTAAAATGGCTTTTATTTTATAGATAAGCACATCACTGTCAAAAGGTTTGGTAATATAATCGTCGGCACCCACACTAAAGCCTTTAATCATATCCTCCTTAAGCGTTTTGGCGGTTAAAAATACAATAGGGGCATTAGGTTTTAACTTTTTTATTTCAGTACCAATGGTAAAACCATCAACATGAGGTAGCATAACATCTAAAACACATAAATCGTAAACTCCTTTTGTAAATGTACTTACTGCATCTTTACCATTATTAACCCAATCTACTTCAAAATTATTCATTTCAAGGTACGATTTCATAACTGATCCAAAGTTCAGGTCATCTTCAACTAAAAATATTTTTTGATTTCTCAGAGGTTTTATTTTTTTTTATGGTCACTAATTCACAGATTACGATCTCTTTAAGACTCTAAGTTAAATTAAATTTAAACATACTATAATTGATCATTAAATATTGATTACCGAAAACCGAATACTTTTTTTACTAATATGTTTCAGTATATGAATTTTAGAATCTAATTAAATTTTACAGCTACTTAAGCGGTATTTTAATGGTAAAGGTACTTCCTTTGTCTTTTTGACTGTTTACGAGTATATCACCCTTAAATTGCATTACAATTGCTTTCACATAGCTTAAGCCCAGTCCAAAACCTTTCACGGTATGCACATTACCCGTTGGTACTCGGTAAAATTTTTCAAATATTTTTTCTTGGGCATCCTTGCTCATTCCTATGCCGTTGTCGGAAATAGCCAAACAAAAATCGCTATTTTGATTATAAGTAGAAACTGTTATTTCGGGTGGAGCATTTAAGGCATATTTATTAGCATTATCAAGCAGGTTATAAATAAGATTGGCAAAGTGAGTTTCATCAATTCTTAGGTGATCATTCTCTGCTTGGATATCAAGTTTTATTTTACCTCCTTTTTGCTCAACTTGTAAGCTAATGTTCTTAACAGCAAGTTCAATTAGTGGATGAACTGCAGTATCCACCATATTTAAATTAAAATCTTTTTTGTCAATCAAAGCCATTTTCAATACACTTTCAACTTGTCGGTTCATTCTACGGTTTTCTTCTTTTATTATATCTATAAATCGAATAACCTTTTCAGGAACATTAAGAATGGTAGGATTAGATATTGAATCAGCTGCTAGTGAGATTGTTGCGATGGGTGTCTTAAACTCATGCGTCATGTTATTTATAAAATCGGTTTTAACTTCCGATGTTTTCTTTTGGTTATAAATAATTCTAAGTGTAAAATAGAAGGTAAACAAAATAATAAGGGTGAAGATTAATGAACCGGTAAATGGCCATATTAAGTTGTTTACTAAGTAATTGCGTTTGTTAGGAAAGTATAATACTAACTGATCGCTTTGCATTAAAATATCGTTAGGAAAAAGCGTAGTTTTATAGGCTTTTTTAGCATTTTCTTGATTAAAGCCTCGAGTATTTAGTTTTTTGTAGTAATTACCCTGATAATTAGTAATGCCATATTCAAATTTCAACGGAATGCTTGCATTTTTAAACTCATACTCAATTGTTGGCGCAATAATGGAGTTGCTTAATCTTTCCTCCATGGGTATATCGCGAATTGAAAATTCTAGTACCATTTGCTCCATCACTTGATTTAGCTGACTTTCCTTTGGTTTATCAAGCAATTCATCAGTACTACCTTTTTCATTTGGCATAACTACTACCTGTTCTTGTGTTGGTTGGGTTACTTGCGAATATGTTTGAATATGTTGCTTGCCATACCCATCATCTATTACTGTATCAAAAGTATATTTTATAGTTTCGAGCCCGTCTTTTGCATTTTTTTGCACATTAATATTTTTATCGCCATTTATTACATGAACCTTTGGCTCATTGTCTTGCCAAAACTGGCTAAATTCGATAAATACAGAATCGTTGCCAACATTACCTACCTGTGGATTAATAAATTGGCGCATTTGAACCTGCGGCATTCCCCTAAACATATTTGACATAAAATTGGCATTTTGGTTCCGCTCAATTCGGTATGAGGCTCTTGCAAGGGCTTCGCTTACCTGTTGGTCAAATTGTTCTTCTTTTATGGTAATGGATTTATTCATCCAATAAATTTGAACTGCAATAATGCCTAGAAGCGATAATGCCATTAATAATATGATGCCTGTAAATTTTTGTTTATTCATCTTTTAGTAAAAAGTATCAAGTTAATAACAGTAATTTTTAAAGGTTTTACCATCATTATAACTTTGTATTCAAGTCAAAAGTATAAAAAGAATTGAAGCTTTAACTTATTTTAACCTAACCTTAACAGTTTTTAACCGGCCCTTAACCAAATGGTTATCATTAGTTCCCTACATTTGTTCCATCAAGTTTAAGTTAGTCTTTTCTTCATAGTTAACTAGGCTTTAATAAATAGTTGTTGTATGTTATGCATTGAAAATAGAGATGAAATTTTAAAAACTTTTTAAAAGCGCAGTTTTTAAATTTCATCTTTCAATGCTAACAATGTTGAAAAAAAAATGATTTAATAGAATAGTATAATCCGCATGTCATGAAAGAGACTTAAAAGAAAATTCCAAGAACAAGGCTTTCGAAGCTTGATAAAGTATCAGTTTAGCTAGTTAACTGAATACTTATCAAACAAGTATAACGAGTTATTGGGATTTTCTAAAAGTCATATTATTAAACCCATAAAATATTTTTAATATGAAACAAAACTACCTTTTTGCACCTGTGATTATCTTAGTAATTTTAATTGCCAGTTTTTTGGGTAGTTATGCTTATGGGCAAAGTATATCGGAAGATGTAAAAGTAATTAAAGTTAAGAAACAGATAAAGCCGGATGATAATTCTATTGAGGTAATTGTAAAAACCATTCAAATATTGGAAGATGGAAAGATGGAAAGAATTGAAGAATTTGGCGACATTGACGGCTTGGAAGATTCAATTGATAAGAAAATTGAAGTTATGCTTGATGGCCTTGAAAATGATCTAATTTTTATTGGAGATGATGGAGAACACATTAAAATAGAACGCAAAGGCGAGATGGTTTTTATTAACAAAGAACATGATATTAAAAATGTAGATAGCTTGCTTGATGTTATTGAAGATGAGAACGGTAATAAAGTAATAATAGTGCAAACCCGCATTGTACTTGATGAATTGACAGAAAATGACATAAATGGATTTAAAAGTAAAGCATTAAAATCAGGAATAAAAGAACCTGAATTTGAATTTGTAAAGTTTTACCCAAATCCAACAACCGATGGTATTCATGTAAACTTTAAGCTTTCGGAACCTGGAAATACAAGCGTGAAAATAAGCAATATGGTAGGACAAGTGGTTTTTGAAGAAAAGTTAAGAGATTTTAATAGTGAGTACAGTAGAAACATCCAATTAAAAGAGCATGGTTTAGGCCCATTTATACTTCAAATATTACAAGGTAAACGGGTTATTTCACGAAAAATAATGATAGAATAGTTTTTTTTCATAGATAGTTTACAGTTTGTTTGGGGCTGCTTCAGAAATGGAGCGGCCTTTTTCTTTGTTAATATTAGCTTTAATCCGAAAGCATTCGCAGAATCTTTCTGCATTGTAAAACGGTCGGTTAGCTAAGCCTGAATAATTTATGCATTTAGTTTGATGTAGATGTAAAGCCCGAATTTACTTCAGGAGCGTCGGAATATGCCGATATATCTTTATATTTCAAGGGTTTCGCAACCTGGCCTCAACGGCAGGCCGGTTTACACGAAAAACTGTTTAAATCAACTTTTGTTGATTTTGAATTAGTGTTAATTCGTGGAGAAAATATTTTGCTTTATAGACGAAGGTTTTAAATACGGTTGCCCTGTTTGGGATACCCAATCATGAATGTTTTGATTAATTTGTTATTTTCACTTTAGTGAGATTGTAAATTAGGAAACATTCTATTGTTAATAATTAACAATGTTCTGTTAATTACTTTGGTGACTTTTCTTAGGTGTAGCCTTTGTAAAGCTCTATTTTTGTTTAAAATTAAATGCAATGTCAGTAAACTCACAGCAATACAGAACACTTCGACGTAAGCATAAGCACCAAATATTGCTTAACGATTACGAAATTGATGCCTTAAACCAGTATTGCAAAAAGCATAAAATAATAAATAAATCGAAAGTAATACGTGAGGCTCTGTTTACTAAGGTTTTACGTAATCTTGAAGATGATTATCCTACCTTATTTGGATCTGATGAATTGGCTCGCTTAGAACGTAAGCCATAATAAATTACAATTACACTCACATATTTTGGAACAGTTTTATAACTTTGACTTATAAAACATTTTGATATGACATTTTCTACAATATTTTTAGGATTTCTGGGCGGACAAGAAATTATCCTTATTTTGGTAATCATTATTATCATTTTTGGAGGTCGTAAAATTCCAGAGCTAATGAGGGGAATTGGCAAGGGTATTAAAGAGTTCAAAAAGGCTAATACCGATGATGATATAATCGATGAGGAAACCAAATAATTATGGATTTTAAGCAATTGGTTTTAAAACGCTACTCTTGCAGAAGTTTTCTTGTTAAACCGGTTTCAGATGATATTTTAAACGAATTGTTCGAAACATGTAGGTTTGCTCCTTCTGCAGTTAATTTTCAACCTTGGAAGTTTATTGTAGTTAATAAGCCTGAAATCTTGCAGAATATTCATTCCAGTTATAAGAGATCGTGGATTGAAACTGCGCCTATAGTTGTTATTGCCTTAGCAGACAAAAATAATGCTTGGCACCGCAGTGATGGTAAAAATCATGCCGATATTGATTTGTCCATATTTATTGATCATTTTACCCTTGCAGCAACAGCAAAAGAACTGGCCACCTGTTGGGTTTGTAATTTTGATGTTCAAAAAATAATAGATGATTTTGCAATTCCAGAGTATCTAGAACCAATTGCTCTTATTCCATTGGGTTATCCTGATGAAACTGTAAAACCTGAAAAGAAAAGAAAAAATATAAACGAATTCGTTTATTATAATTCCATTAACAATGATTGAATTTAAACTCAGAGACGGGGACATAGAAACAGCATACATTGAGTTAAATAAGCTTTTAAAAGCTACTCAGGTAGTTGAAAGTGGGGCTGTGGCAAATATTTGCATAACAGATGGCCTTGTAAAACTTAATGGGAAAGTCGATACGCGTAAAAGAGCTAAGATTCGCAAAGGCGATAAAATTCAGTTTGAGGGCGAAGAAATTGTTGTAATGTAGCCCATATACAAATGGAATTTTTCACCTATTTCCTTCCTATATTTAAAGCTGTTCTAGTTATTTTTATAATTGGATTAGCAAGTGGAATTCTTTTACGCAAAGGCGTTTTAAACGATGAACATATAAAAGCCCTTTCGCACATAACAGTTATTTTACTATTACCGTGTTTAACTTTTGCCAAAATAATTCAATACTTTAAACCTGAGGAGTTTACATATTGGTGGATGTTGCCGCTGTTGGCTATATTTATGATTAGCCTTGGCTTGGGATTAGCTTCATTATTCTATTTAAGAAAACTTAAAGAAAAACGTTCATTTATAGCTATAGCTGGCTTTATGAATGCCAATTATATGGTTTTACCCATTGGACAACTTGTTTTTGCCGATCAGTTTGATGAATTTGCGGCTTATACTTTTCTGTTTGTAATGGGGGTAATACCTATGCTTTGGAGTGTAGGTAAGTTTATGGTTACCAGTGATGAGAATTCCCAATTTTCGTTTAAAGCATTACTAAACCCCATGTTTATTACAACAATATTTGCTGTATTGTTGGTTCTAACTTCGGTAAGTAAATTTATTCCTAAAATAGTTCTACTACCAATCGATTTTATAGGACAAGCAGCAATACCCTCAGCTACACTAATTCTGGGAGCAACCTTAGGCAGTATTGCCTTAAAAAAAATGCCGCATTTTGTTGATGTTATTAAGGTAATATCTACCAAACTATTAATAATGCCTGTGATAACAATATTTGTTTTATTGCAAACCAATATTGCACAAGCATATCCACTAATTGCTGATATGCTTGTTATTCAAGCCTCAGTAGCCCCAGCTACCCAAATAATTTTGCAAGTGAAAAAATATGGTGGAAAAGTTCAGGAAGTTGGTAGCATGATGCTGATTGCTTATGTATTTTGTTTAGTGACCATACCGTTCTGGTTTTCAGTATGGAATATGGCAAAATAAAGTAGTTGCAGTTTAATATTCTTATCTAGATTTTGTCTATAAAGTCCATAATACTTCCTTTTAGGGTTACATATAACTTAAACCCAAATTGAGCAGATTTGCGATAGCGAATCGCTCAATTTGGGTCTAAGTCTAATTTAGGAGTAACAATAAATTTAGCATTTGGTTTATTTTATGACCTTCTTTTTATCCTTTTTTAATTCAGCATTTATGACTATAATCTACGCCATATTGTGACCCTGTGCTGCAATTAGAATACGGTACCATTGTTCTCTGCTCAAATCAAGGTTCAATGCTTCAGTTGATAATTTAATTCGTTCGGGTTTTAGCGTACCAATTACTGTATTCGGATTCGAAGGATGTTTCATTATCCACGCTAATGCTACTTGATCAATAGATGCTCCGCCTAGTTCTTCACCAATTTTGCTTAATACGGTTCTAATTTCGATAGCTTGCTTTTCGTTGCTGGTAAATAAATCTCCACCACCTAATGGCGACCATATCATGGGGCTAATGTTATGCTGCAAGCAATTGTCAAATGTTCCGTCAAATAATGGATTAAGGTGCATTAATGAGAATTCAACCTGATTGGTTTCCAGAGGTGTTTCCATATTTTTCCTATACATTTCAAACTGGCTTGGGCTAAAATTTGACACCCCAAAATGCAGTACTTTTCCTTGTTTTTTTAGTTTTTGCAGGGTTTCGTCCAAATCATTTGGATGCATTAACAAATCGGGTCGGTGAATTAAAAGCAAATCCATATAATCGGTTCCCATATCGGTTAATGATGTTTCAACCGATTGAATGATATGGTTCTCGCCTGAATCATAAAACCCAATTCCCGATTTTGAGAACGCTGAATTGGGTAATATAATACCTGTTTTACTAATTATTTGTATTTTTTTACGTAATGTTTTATCTTTTTTTAAGGCCCTGCCAAAATAAATTTGACTTTCATACCCACCATAAATATCAGCTTGATCGATGGAAGTTATGCCTAATTCTATGGCTGAATTTATGATTGAAAGAATTTCATCATCTGTAATGTTTGGCAAGCGCCACAAACCCAAAACTAATTTAGAAAGTTGTATTTTTTTTTCAGTAGAATTGCTGTTTTTCATGTGTATTTAAATTTTTAAAGTTTATAAAATCTTATTCTTCAATCTCAAATTCTTTTTTTAATCGGATATCCACTGATGAACTTCCCAACATAATTTGGAATTTACCCGGTTCTACAACATAATTCATGTTCTTATCGAGAATTGACATGTCATCGGGTGTCAACTCAAAATTTACTGTTTTTGTTTCGCCTGTATTTAAGCTAACCCGATCAAAGCCTCGTAAAATATATTCGTAGGTAATTACACTGCTTACCATATCTTTTAGATATAATTGAACTATTTCGTCGCCCTTAAGTTTTCCTGTGTTTTTTACATCAACACTTACAGTAACTTGCCCCATAGGACCCTGTTTTTCAGGAGTTACCTTTAAATTTGAATACTCAAACGTAGTGTAACTTAAACCATAACCAAAAGGATACAAAGCTCCAGTAACACGCGCACTTCCGTTGCTACCTGTTCCTTGCTCAACAGCCATTGATTGCGACGACTGTTTGTAAGGAAAATTAAATTCGATTTGACCTACAGTTTTTGGAACTGTTACTGGTAAACGACCTGCCGGATTGTAATTGCCAAAAATAGCTTCTGCCACTGCTCGACCAACCATTGAATTTGAATACCAAGTTTCAAAAATGGCGTCGATATATTTATTTGCCCAATTTATGGTTAGCGGATGGCCATTTATTAAAATTACAATTACAGGTTTGCCTGTTGCTTTCAGAGCTTTTAGTAATTGCGTTTGTCTCCCTGGCAAATCTAAGCTGGTGCGCGATTTACTTTCACCAACAATAAATTCATCTTCACCCATAACCGCGATTATCGCATCCGATTGTTCGGCTTGCTTAACAGCAGAGTCAATACTAGCCAATTCACCGCTGGTTAAAGGTGTTTGAATTAGCTCACTTTCGGGCCAGTTGGCATCAACAGTAGAACAGCCTTTAAAATAGCTAACATTTGAACGCTCACCCACATAATTCTGAATACCTTTTAAAACCGAAGTCAGTTCAATGTTTGATGGGCCATAGCGACTCACTAAATATTTACTTTCATCGGCCATTGGACCTGTAACTAAAATATTCTTTGTATTAGCTATATCTAATGGTAAAATATTGTCATTATTCTTCAATAATATCAGGGCTTGTTGTGCCATGTCAAGCATAAAATCTTTCGTATCGGCCGATGCTACAATATCGTTAGCTTTCTTAGGATCTTCAACATAAGGGTGATCGAATAAACCCATTTTGAATTTCACTCTCAGCACTTCTGATACATTTTTATCGAGCGTAGCCATTGATAATTTACCTTCACTAATAAGTTCTCGCAAAGGCAAAATATAGTCAGAAGGTGGAGAAAAACCTGTACGAACATTCAATCCAGCTTCCATTACTTGTTTTACTGCATCGGGATACGTTTTAGATACCTTGTGTTTATCAAATAAAAACTCAACCGCACGACTGTCGGACACCACATAGCCATTAAAGCCATATTTTTCGCGTAATAATTCGGTTAAAAAATAATGACTACCAGAAACAGGTTCGCCGTTCCAGTCGTTGTAACTGCTCATTACCCCTTCAGGGTGTGCTTCTTGAATTACCTTGCGAAATGGATACATATGCAATTCGTGCAATTCGCGAGGCGATACATGGGCATCGGTGCGTACGTTTCCATCACGACCACCCTTTGGCACGCCATAAACAGCAAAATGCTTTAAGGTTGATGCAACGCCACCGCTATGAATGCCTTTCACCATTTGCGAGCCTAATTCAGCAATTAAGAAAGGGTCCTCTCCATAAGTTTCAATAATACGTCCCCAACGCTGATCGCGAGCTACATCGAGAATAGGAGCATACACATTGGTATATCCCAAAGCCTTAGCTTCGCGACCCACAATGAAACCTGCTTTGTACACCAAATCTTTATTCCAAGTACTTGCCGTTGCAATGGGAGAGGGAAGGGGCGTGGCTCTATCGTGATTTAAACCATGGATGCCTTCGTTTGAAAAGTCGACAGGGATTCCAAGACGGGTTTCTTCCACAAACCACTTCTGTACATTATTAATACCTTCGGCATGGTTGGCATGAGGGTAAGTAAATTCATTCGAAATAAAGGTAGTATGATTACTCACACCATTTAGCATTTCATCAATATTGGCAATACCGTCTTTCCAAACTTCGTTTTTCCATTCGGGAGTGGGGTGTTTGTCTTTTAATACGCGTCCGTACCCATAAAGTGTGGCACACTGGCATGTTTTTTCATCAACATTCATTTGCGAAACCAAATCACCTACTCTTTTTTCAATATCGGCTGTAGGATCTTCGTAAACATCCATTTGTCCGTTTTTGTTAAAATCGATCCAACCTTTATGATAGATATTCTGGCTTTGTGCAAAAGTAGATAAACCGATTAATCCTATAATAAGGAGGTTCTTTAAATACGATTTAGTTAATTTCATGTATTTGTTTTTATTAATTGCTAAGAAAAGTTCACACAAAGAACACAAAGGTTGTATAGTTTACACTTTGCGTCCTTTTTATTTTGCGATTTTTGTGTGAAATTTATTTTTCAATATCTAAAGTTACTTTTATACTCTTAAGTGTTATAAGTTCGGTTACCGTTGAACCATGACGATCGAATTTAAAACCTACGGATTCAATTAGGTTCTTCTTTTTTTGTTTGTTCACTAAGAAATCTTCGGTTGATAAGCTTAGTACAATGTCTTGACCTGCTTTTTCGGCATATTCAACTAAGTTACGCGCAACACCACTCCATACAAAATAACCTTGCTCACCAGCTTGAACGAAAGGCGTAATTTGCAGTTTACCTTCGTCGAAATATGCTTGTGGTATTTTAAATACATATTCAGTTTTAAAAGGCTCAAAGTTGTGTGGTGCGCCAAGCGTTTGACTGATGGCTACATTGCCAGTGTGTCCATCAGGTACTTGACCTACACTCCATAGTGGAATAAATTCCACACCATCGCCAGTAGCGCTTAATTGGCGGGTAATGTCCATGGTTTCGGTAGAAACTTCAATATGCAATGCATCAATGGCTTCTTGGGTATCGTAAGTAAACTCGTAAAACGATTTTGGATTTTCAACAATAACATCTGGTTCTGGAGGAACAATTTTATCTTCGTTAAGGTAAATACCTAAATTACGAATCTTAATGGGTGCAGAAACAAACGATCCTTGACGCTCAAAAATGATGTTTATGCGCTCTATTTTTCTTTGTTTTATTGGAGGTTCATTATAGTCGGCTGGTATAACAACCATTTTTTTGTAAGTGTTTCCGCTCCCCACAAAATCTTCCATGGTAAAGGTATGGCCATTAAATAAATAATCGCCAGCTGTACTTGCTTGCAGCGAAAAAACAAATTCCATTTTTCCTTCATCAATATACTCTTGAGGCATTTTTATTTCAAAATGAACTTCGGATTGGGTGCAATCGCTCATTTTAATGTTTTGGTAGGTGTGTAAGCGTCCATTCTGAACATTTCGGGTAGCTACGTCGGTTGAAATTGTATCAATAGCAGACCATAAAGGATGCATTACAACGGCATTATCAATCGAGTCATATGCAATATCAATTTGTTTAGAACCTAAATGAACCACATCAACAGTCCAATCGCTCGGATTTGACATATCTAGTTCAATGTCATATTTCATTTCAGTTGCACAACTTTGCAGTAAGGTTAATATTGCAATATAAAGAGAACAGGCTTTTACAAGTTTTATCATTTTTTAATTAGATTGTTTAAGCATTATTAGGTTAAATTATTTTTTGGTTTAATTGTGTGCTTTTTTAGGTTGCAAGAGAAACATCAATTAAAAAACCATGGTAATAAGACCATTGGCTGGTGATGAAAATTTAACCACTTTTCCCTCAATCCACATCTGGCCTTTTTGCTCAGTATCACTTAAATTATAAATAACTACAGCAATTTTTCCATTTGTATTAACAAAGGCAGTGGCAATAAATTCATCGCTGCTCGATGTACAGGGTAGTCTTTTAGCACCGGGTTTAATAAATTTTGAGAAATGCCCAAATACATAATGTGGTGGGTTGTAAGTTATTTCTCCGGTATTTATATTGGCATTTACAATGTTTGATGAAAATACATCTCCAGCATGCCTTGGGCCGTTGTTCTGGTCGAGCATTAGGTTCCAAAATACCCAGCCCGAAGCCCAGTTATTAAGATCCATAATAATATTTTTAGCCATTTTATTTGCGGCCTCCCAAGTACCTCTTGTTCCTGCCTCCGAGTATATCATGTCTTTGTCAGGATAGGCATCGTGCAATATCCTAATGTTATCGAAATGGTCACCTACATACCAATGAAAGGCGGTTCCCCAAATATACTTAGAAGCTGCAGTATCTTCGAAAGCCACTTCGGCTCGTTGCTGAATAATACCTCTATTATGATCCCAAATCATGAGTTTAATATCGGCCATTTCATTTTTGTGTAAGGTTGGGCCCAAATAATCTCGAACAAAATCTTTTTCTTCTTTTGCAGTATAAATACACGATTCCCAAATTTGGTTTGCTAATGCTTCGTTTTGAACTGTAATTCCCCACATGGGTATACCCAACTTTTTATATTCTTGTACGTATTTCACAAAATAATTTGCCCAGGTTTGCTGATATTCTAATTTGAGTTTTCCGCCATGTTTCATCTCATTATTTGTTTTCATCCAGGCCGGTGGACTCCATGGCGATGCGAAAAAACGAAGATTCCCTTTTGAAGCTTCCATAGCACTTTTTATCATGGGTATGCGATACTTCATATCATGTTTAATAGTGAAATGTTCCAAATCTATATCACCTTCAACTTCAGCATAAGTATACATTGAATCGGAATAATCGCAACTGTGAATAGTTGTACGGCAAAGGTTGTATCCATGGCCTTCAATGGGGTCAAAACATTCTGTTAAAAACTGATTTTGTACCTCGGTAGGTAATTTCGCAAAAGTAATAGCAGCTGCATCGGTAAATGCGCCACCAAACCCGTGAATGGTTTGAAAAGTAATATCGTCATCTACAAAAATGGTTGGGTAATCTTCGTCGGGTTGTTCTAGTGGTTCAAATTCTACCATACCATAATCGGAAAGTAGCTGATTGGTAGACTCAGCGGTAACAAACATTTGTGCTTTAGTGTTGATTTTTTGTTGTGCAATACTATTTGAATAAATTGCACCTAGAACTATAGTAAAAACCAAGTGTCTATAATTCTTGAATTTGGAAAAGTACAGGTCGTAATTCATGATTCAAATATTTTTTTGGTTTAAAATGAAATGTTCATGTTTTAGTGATTGCTATTTTCAATAACATTGGTAGCAATTATAAAGGAACCAAAAGCACCAAACGGACTTACTTCTTTTGGAGAGTTAAGATAAGCATCATAATTATCAACAATGCCAATGCTGCTGCAGTCAAGCAGATCTATAAAACCCTCTTCATTATATACAGCCTTTTTGACAAAACCTTTATAGGCTTTCTTGACTACTGGACCATAGTCAGCTTCACTTATATAACCTTTATCAATTGAATTTTGTAGCAAATAAGTGAACATACAACTACCCGAGGTTTCGTTCCAGTTGCCTGGATCACCGCATTTGTCAACCACCTGGCACCACATGCCTGTTTCAGGGTCTTGGTTGGCCTTAATACCTTCGCATAAATGTTTATGAATTTCCTTTAGTTTTGGGTAACCCTGATGATCTTTAGGTAAATAATCAAAAACATCGGCAATAAGTACTGCATACCAACCCAATCCTTCACTCCAAACAGCAGGAGCAAGGCCTGTTGTTTTATCGGCCCAGCTGGCTTTTTTGCTTTCATCCCAACCATGCATGATCAATCCATCATCTTGTCCGCATTTATCTACAATTAAGGTCATTTGTTTAACCACTTCATCAAATGCATATTTACTATCGCCAATAATGCTGCCATAGCGAGCAAGAAATATTTGACCCATGAAAACACCATCAATCCACGATTGATGGGTTGACCATTCGCCATGCCAAAATAGGTCATTTGAGTTGCGTGGATAATCATTAAATCCATCGCGTATAGTTTTAGCGGCAATCTTGTATTTTTCCTCTTGGGTTTGCTCGTACATAAACAAAATGGCATATCCCGGAAGGAAATTATCTAAGGCATCATCTTTAAAAGGAGGAACATTCCCTTGTGCGTCAACCTGTTGATCTACGTAGCGCTTAATGTAATTAAAGTAGGTAGAATCACCAGTAGATTTCCAAATTTTCTCCATAGCAAACATCACATAGCCAGCTTGCCAGCTAAAGTGATTGGTACCCCCACAACAATACATGGTATCAGGGTCAGGGAATCTTTTAATAAAACTTTGAGCAACGCTATCAGACCATTTTATACTTTCACTTTGTGAGAACGCATTGTGGAACAATAAAAAGGATAGAAATAAAAATGCAATTAGGGTTTGGGTCGGTTTCATGAGTTTAGTTATGAAAGATATTTTTAAAAAAAGAGAAGCAGATTTAAGGCGCTGCCACTCTTAATTTACTAACCTATTCTATTACTTTAATAAATCTGGATCAAGCTTGTGTTCAATAGCTGAGAAGAATTCACCATTAGGCCCATCATTTTCAATAAGAGCAGGAGCAAGTGCACCAGGCAATACATCTTTTACATCATGATCGGCTTGTGATCCGCCCAAATCGGTACGACACCATCCTGGATCAAGCGTATTCATTCTTACATTAGTCGCTTTAAGTTTTTCTTTTAAATCATCGGTCAATTTATTAACCGCCCATTTCGAAGCTCCGTAAGGGGCCAATTCTGGCTGATCCATAATTCCGGAAGTTGTGTTTATTACACGTCCAAAACCATTTTCAATCATAGCAGGAACAAATGCACGGCATAAACTATACATTGCCATAACATTTACTTTGAAACTTTCCATCCAATCTTCCCAAGTATGCTTCCAATAATCTTCGTAATACGGAGACATAATAGCAGCATTGTTATACAGAATGTCAATTTGAAGACCTAAATCTTGTACTTGTTTAATAATGTCATTAACCTGACCTTCATCAGATAATTCACCCGCTACACAATACTTGTTAACTGTATATTTTTCAAGTAAATCTAATGTTTTTGTATTGCTTTCTATGGTACGGCCATGTAAAATTACATTGCACCCCAATTGAGCCAAACCTAGCGCTATTTGTTGTCCAACTCCTCTGCTCGATCCAGTGATAAGCGCATTTTTTCCTTTTAAATCAATCATTTTTTTTAGTTTTTTTAAATTGTAGTGCTACTTTTTGTTGTATTCTGCCTTTTTTGTTTTATAATAATTTTGAAGCACATAGAATGCCTTCTTTTTATTGCCCGTTTCTGAAATTAACCCCTTTCGGTTCCAACCATCTTGAATGTCAGGTAGTACCCTACGAGGAGAACGAAAGTCAGCTAAAATCCATGGTGTCATACCACGTAGTTGCGGAATTTTATCCAGCATTTTAACCGTCTCTTTATATAAATCTTCCTGAAATTCTTCCGTCCAGCGCTCTTCTTTTGTGCCGTGATGACCTTGTAAAGCACCGCCGCCAAACTCTGAAATAATTACAGGTTTGTCAAATTTTATATTAAATTCTGCTGTTTTACATTTTTCAGGTAAACCATCGTACCAACCAATGTATTGATTAAAGCTTATTACATCGACAAATTCCTGTAGGGGGTCTTCAATTACCTGTGTGTTTTTTGTACCCTTTTCAGTGTGTCTTTCTAAAGCTGCGCTAATTAAACGAACATTGTCTAGTTCACGAGTAGTCTCAATCATTTTCTTTAAAAAGGCAGTTCGCTCTGGCGATACCGGAGTTTCATTGGCCATGGACCAAATAATAACCGACGCACGGTTCTTATCTCGAGTAATCATATTTGTAAGTTGATTCTCAGCATTCTTGTATGTTTCCTCGTTTTGCCATTGAATGGTCCAATAAACAGGAACTTCCGACCAAACCATAAGTCCAATTTCATCGGCCACACGAATCATATTTTCGTTATGTGGATAATGTGCCAAGCGCACAAAATTACAGCCTAATTCTTTAGCCCAACCCAATAACATACGAGCATCCTCAACCGAGTAGGCCCGGCCTCCACGAATCCCATTTTCTTCGTGAATTGAAATACCGCGTAAGAATATTGATTGGTCATTTAATAAAATATCGGAACCTTTTGTTTTGAGGGTTCGGAATCCAATTTTATCTGAAAGAATATTGTTATTGTGAGTTATTTTAATGTCATATAAATATGGACTTTCAGGTGACCATAACTTCAGGTTTTTAGCTGCAATTTTAACCGTAGCTATTCCGGCATCATTAGTAATGCAAGTTGCACTTAATTTTGTTTCGGGAATTTCTATAATTACCTGTTGATTAGCCTTTTTAGTGCCATTTAGAGTAAGCGAAATATCAATAGTATTTGGTTCGCTTTTCGCTAATTGAATGTAGTAATCTTCAACAAAGGTAGAGGCAACTTCCACAATTTTAACATCGCGCGTAAGTCCACCATAGTTCCACCAATCGGTATTTATTGTAGGTACTTTTTCAAGACCTCTTGTATTATCAACTTTAACTATAATAAAATTACCCTCAGTCTTTAATAGCTTAGTAATTTCGTAGTTAAAAGGAGTAAAACCACCAATATGCTTACCTAACTTAGTTCCATTCAAATACACATCGGCTTCGTAATTAGCCGCTCCAAAATATATAAATTGGCGATTGCCATTTGATGGCATTTTATAGTCGAAAGCTTTATAATACCATACAGACCCTTCGTAATAAAACAGTTTTTCTTTTTGTGAATTCCAATCTCTAGGAACTAAAATGTTGTCCGATTTATCAAAATCATATTCTACTCTCTCTGAAGGAGTCTGAGGTTTGTGATTGGTGAAGAAAGCTTCTGATTTCCCTGGATCATCACGTTGGTCACGAGCTTCTCTTCTGTAATCGTAATAGCCTAATTCGTAAGGGTCTACAATATATTTCCAAACTCCGTTTAAGGTTGTGATGTTCCGATTCTCAATGTTGATTATTTGGGATTCTTGGCCAAATAATAAGCTGGTTGTCAGCGACATGCTAAATAAAATTAATCCTGTAAAAACGTTGCGCATCATTTAAAAATTAGTTTAGGTATAATTATTAATCAATTAATAAATATATCAATTCAATACCATTTTCCTTACCTAAGTTACGGCTATATTTTTTATCTGAGGCATTATTCCAATGTTCCGTAACGCCTAGGCTTTTAAGTGGTGTACCATCGCGCTCTGGATCATAAACAACGTTTGAAGGCGGATTATTCGCTAAAGCCATTTCTTCCATAGCATGGTCGCTATACATCATGTCAGGAGCATCAGGCCATTCTGTAAGGGCAAAATCAAGTGCTACAGATTCCAAAGCAACAGGATCTTGAGAAGCAAATAAGCTATTGGGCCACTCATTATTAAATGGAGCTAGTGCCCATTTAAATTCTGGTATACCATCAACAAATTTATGACCATAAATGCCATCCACCAAATAAAGTATGGTTTTAGCACCCAAATCTTTATGTCCAATAAAATCAGGATAAACTGAATATTGACGCGTGCCTTCCTTGCTTTGACTAAAGCCACTACAGTGTGCATTTTTACGCCAATCGGTTTCAATATCAACACAGCCAAAAAAGTTTTTGGCATTCAGTGTCACGCCTTGACTAACATGCCCTTTCAATAATGCCATGTTAATAACATAATCAGCTTCCACAAAGCTAGTTGCTAAACCTGTTGTTTGTTTATCGAAATCAAATGAATATTGAAAACCATTTTCAACAAATGTTGCTTTTTCTCGTCCATCACCACCATTATGATCCTCAAAACGTACTTTTGGAAATGCTGCATGGCATTTGTCGTATATATTATCAGTTAAAAAACGACTTGGATCACCTACTATAATGTTTTCCTCTGCAACGCCACCCTCATTTATTAGACTGCTTAATAATGCAAGTGTGAGTTGTGGATTTGCATTTATTCTGTTGCTGTTTGCATGGGCATCTGTATTGTTCAAGTTTAACTTAATGGCTATTTTTTCACCAGCTGTATACCCTTGTTCTTTATTTTGATTGGTTTTGTTGTAAAAGCTGAATAATTCAGTCCAAGCTTCTTTTTCAGTTTGTTTATTGGTTACGCTGAAAAGTGCCTGGCTTAATAACTTATCTGTTTCCTCTTGATTATTGTAGGCATCTTCCCACCAAAAACCGGTTTTTCCATCCCATGATGCTATGTTAGGGTTATGTGACCAAGCCACTCGGCCTGGGTTTATACCTTTCGCAACACCCAATGGAATATTAGCTTTATACCAAATTTCTAGTTCATTAGCACTAGTTTCGTTTGCTGTATTAAAAGTAAATACAGAGGCCGACCCGATTCCAATAAGTACGAATAAAAATGCTGCAATGTATTTAGCTTCATATAACTTATGCTTTGCCTTTTTAAATGCCATAACTGTACCCGATAGAGTTAGTGCCCAAATAATAAAACTTGACATGATAGGTGCTGCAACTTGCATACAAGGATACAATGCTCTTGATGGTTTAGGAACTACTCTTATTATAAACCAAAGTGTTGCTAGAATTGAGGTCGAGATGAACACAATTTTTGCCGGCACTTTTGTCTTTGTTAAAAACAGCACAGCTTTTTTAATCCAATTTGGTAAATTCTGAAGTCTTTTATCTTTAATCATCTTTTGATTTTTTTTTAGGTTATTTAAGTAATTCAAAATTTATATAATCGTAATTCATGTCACCAATTTCAACGGTGTGTAATGTAAAAGTTTGTATGCCTTTCTTAAGTTTGATTTTCGCTAGGTCACCAATGTAGTTCCAATGGTGCCATTGTCTCCATGCAACCGTATCAGCAGCAACAAAAGTAGAAGGGATTAGAATAGGCTCGGTAACCATTATATCATTTACAGCAAATGCTATTCTCCCATCTTTATTAGATGTAAACATTAATCCAAGTTGATACATACCTTCCGTTTCAACATTAATGGTATATTTCATCCATTCTCCTGGCTTAGTCCA
Organism: Salinivirgaceae bacterium; assembly: GCA_027858735.1. Classification (GTDB taxonomy): domain Bacteria; phylum Bacteroidota; class Bacteroidia; order Bacteroidales; family SZUA-534; genus GH45. The sequence continues at coordinate 725 of JAQICC010000089.1, read as the reverse complement.
ACCCACATACAATTGCTCCTTTTCGGGATCAACAAAATTATAGGGTGTGTTGTCGATAGCTGGTTCACGAAATTTCGTATAAGAAATATCAACGGGCTCATTCATTCTGAATTCGTGTAAATATGACCCATCTGCCGGATTTAAAGCACCACTTCCTGAATTAGCAGAATCAGTATCATGAAAAGCAACACCTTCGCCTCCAAAATCGTAATATTCGCACTGAAGTTTTCCGGATATTGTTTGAGCTCCACCTTTGTAAACTTCATCTTCATAAGCTTTCCCTATGTAATTGCTTGAGGTATTACTTGAATTACAAGCTGCAATTAGCAACATGCCCGCAGCAATTTTTACACTAGCTATACTTATTTTCTTTATTTTTTTCATACACTTAAATAGTTAATACTTTATTTCATTGCTTTACAAAAGTGATATATTAATTCAATATATGCAAGTTTTATTGCAAATTTCACTGTTAAATTTTTGTTAATAATATTTTTATAATTACTTCAAACCATCTGATTCAGATATTATACAACTTGTGCTCAGGGTTGTTTACTTATTGAGGAACTATGTATGCAGGTCTCTATCTAAAGCAATATTTACGAATTAAGTTCAGTTGTTAAAACCTATTTTACAAGGCTCTATTTTTGGATAGATCTACTATTAAAGCTTATTATTTTTGGCATAATAAAGTCTTTGTTGAAAAAAAACATAATATATTAAAG
>JAQICC010000072.1 GCA_027858735.1 Salinivirgaceae bacterium | reverse complement strand
CCCCGAAATAATCGGGGCAGGCTACTCAAAATGTGAAAACCAACAATTCCTAGGTCAGCCTGTCCCGTACCGGAGGTCGGGAGGGTTACACCTAAGTAAAGCGCCTCTTCACTTTGTTCCAATCGCTCAACTTAGGTGTTAGTGTAATATTAGCGTGTGTTGTGACTAAATTAATTATTGATAATGCAGACCGATTATTAAAGATTAACGCTACCGGAGTATTTTTATTTGAGCTTTTTTTTGCAACAGGACAAAAGGTGAAAAGTAGTTCCGAAGCAGTTATAAATAGTTCTAATTTACCCACAGGAATGTATGTGGGCAAGTTGAAAAGTGGGTATCATGTGAGTTCCCAAAAGCTTGTTGTTGAATAAAAAAGCCTCAATAACGATTGGTCAATCCGATAATTATTGAGGCTATATTTTATTTGAAGTATAATTATCTGGCTCCAACCAATGAAATAGATGAAATGGTATCGCCCATTCCAACCAATGTAATGGGGTTATCAATAATTATGGTAGGTACAGCTATAATTTCGATCTCGTTATTTTCAAAAATTCCTTCTTCAAGTATACTGTTTTTGCCAAATATTTCAGTAACTGTATTGGCAAATCCTTCAAGCTCCTTTAATCCTATATCCGAAACTTTCTGATCTTTTGACCATAATAAAATATCGTTTGAGTTGATTGATCCGGTACCGGCTTTTGTAGCTGCAATATTAGCTGCTAGCTGCATTCCTTTTCTATTTTGCAGCGGCGATACTTTAAAACCTTTTTTTTGAAGAGTTACATACAAACCAAACATGTGTAGTTGCATGCGAGGGCAATTTACATAATCAAAAATCTTTAGCATGCCCTTAAATAAGTTGCTGCTATGGGTTTCTTTATCGCAAGCATTGGCTAATTCTTCTTCACCAATTACTTCGAGCATATCAATTAGCTCACGTTCATTAAATCCTAAACTGTCAACATCTTTAGCCAAATGATCAACTAAGTATTTTCTAATAATAGTGTCTTGAGTTGATGCTATTTCAAAATGCAAAATATGCTCAGGATTATTTTTGCGCCAGCCATCAATTATTTTTTTGGAGGCTTCGATACGTTCAACGCCAGTTTTTCCGTCAGGGAGATCTGTTTTTAGCATTTGGTAACCTGATAAAATAATATGCTCAAATTTTGTTGAAGGATCGCACATTTTTTTATCGAAGGCCTCGTCAATTGCAAGCATAAAGTTTAATGGGTCGTAGGTGGCAATAAAACGATTGGCTTTTGGGCAAGTAAGTTCGGTTCCGTTAACCGATAATTTATCCCCTTTATCGAATTCTATTATCCAGTGAATAAGGGGAGTATCTATTGTACGGTCAATAGTATTGGCTTTTGCCAGATCGCCATATCTGTTAGCATTTAAAAGGTTCGGTACATCTAAAAACAGCTTTGATTGTTCTTTTGGTGACGAAGCTGTATGCACATAAACCGGATCAACACCACAAACCGCCATGGCATTTGCTACAATTCCGCCTTGGCCACCCATTTGAAGATTATCATAGCCAATAGTCTTGTTTAGCCAGTTAAAAACTTCAACATCCTCAATTAGCCATTCTTCAGCAATACCACCTTTAAAACATTTTATTAAACCGCGTATAGCATCTTCGTTGGTATTTATACTTTTTTCACCATTGGTTAATAACTGATTAGCATTCATGGCTTGATCTGCAATAATTTTCTCAATTTGCTTACCTGAAACTTTTATTACGGCATCAATATTTGCGTTAAAAGCACTTATTAGTCCTTTAACCTCAGTCATTTTTTTTAATTGTTTTTCTGCTGATTGGTAGTGGTTAAACCACTTGTCTTTTAATTCAGTGTAAGCCATGTATATATGAATTTTGTTACATTAATTATTTGCGATGCTAAATATATATTTTAAAACTATAAATAAAAAGAGAAAAATGAATTCAAACTTATTTTCTTAGCTATTTTACTGCAATTATTACAGTGCAATTGGCATAGACAGCTTAAACAAAGTACTTAATAGAGTGAACTTTAGTTTTTTAAAGCTTGCGTTAATCGTTCTTAACAATTTTATTCTTAATTCTTGGGAAGAAGAATAAGTGCCTTATAAAAGTTGGTTTTTCAGGCCCATTTTCGTTATAAAAGTTTTCAAGGAATTTGTTAAATGTCTTTCGATCAGATTTAGCTTTTAATTTAGCCTCTTCGCTAATGTCAATAAATTCAACAGTTACTTTCCTTTTTGGACAGAAAAATATAAGATTGGCGAAAAAATAGACAATGCCTAAAAGGAAAGTGCTTAAAAAAATTGGACGCTTTCCATTCCATGCTTTTGAAAACATGCTTCCCCAAAGTCCTGTAATTCTTACACCTATGACCTTAACATTATCAGGTAATAGTGAAACTACTGAGAATGAACTTTGCTTGTTTAAAATACGCTCAATTCCATCAGATGATAGCTGTCCTGATGGAAAAATCATGGCGCTTTTATTGTTTTTTAAAGCTTCAATAATTTGAGTGTTTATTCTTGTTAATATTCCCGAATCTTTACTGCCGTTTTTAAACTCAGGAATTTTTACGGCATGCAGTCGTCTTAAAAAGAATTTAATAATAGGTATTTTAAAAAAGCGTTCAGCAACAAGAGGCACAAAATCGGTATGCTTATATATTTCAACAGTCATTATTTGAGGATCGATATGGGAAACATGATTCGGGAGTATTAGGTTTGTTGATTCTGAGTCAAGCACATCAACTCCCTTGAGTTCAATGTTATATCTTCTTGATAAAATGAATTTATAGAATATTCTGTAACCGTGCATACTTTTCTATTATAATGTAGTAACAATGTTAAACATTTTTAAAGGCGAATCAATTATTTATAATACTCTTTTTTACTATTATTTGATAGATTTGCTTTTTGTAAGCCATATTATATTTGAATTCCTTTTTAATCATGAAGAAAAATTTATTTTACATTTCAATGGTTTATACCCAAATTGAGCGATTCGCTATCGCAAATCTGCTCAATCGACTGAGGTCTTGTAAGGTTTTCATACTTTTCGTTTCCCCGAAATAATCGGGGCAGGCTACTCAAAATGTGAAA
>JAQICC010000069.1 GCA_027858735.1 Salinivirgaceae bacterium | reverse complement strand
TTTCACATTTTGAGTAGCCTGCCCCGATTATTTCGGGGAAACGAAAAGTATGAAAACCTTACAAGACCTCAGTCGATTGAGCAGATTTGCGATAGCGAATCGCTCAATTTGGGTATAATTTGCATTGTAAATTTCATGATTATAGTTTCTATTAACAATTAATTGGCCACGTCAGAGTCACTACTGCTTTAAATTACAAAATAGCAGCACCTCAATTTTAATACGCCAAACAAGTATAAATTAAGCTATTAATTTATACTTTAAATACTTATACATACTCAAAATTTATATTTATTGAAAGTTCCAAAGTCCATTTTAGTTTCAATTTAAATTTAAAGTGAGACGGTTTTATTCCAAAATGTTGATTGCGATGCATGAAAAGTTATAATTCCAATTTATTTCGCTACTTGCATCGCTTATATTGCGGAACACATAACTCGGCGCTTCGCACCGAGCTATTGAATTACGTTCTTTCAGAGCTAAAACCTAAAAAAATTATTTATGGTTTATTGCAAAAATTTCTACTGCAAATTAAATACCTTTTAGAGCATTTATTAATCCTGTAAGATAAATTCAAATAAATTATCGTCACTCTCCATATTAAATTTTTTCCGTAATCTGTAACGATGAGTTTCAACACCCCGAACGGATATGCCCAGTAATGGAGCAATTTCTTTTGAAGCCAGGTTTAATCTTAAAAAGGCACACAAACGAAGGTCAGAAGAGGTCAAATCCGGAGACCTTTCTTTTAATCGCTTAAATAAATTATTATGTGTTTGGTTAAAGTTATTTTCAAATATCTCCCACTCATCTGATGAATTTAAATTTGTATCAATTTTTTTTATTAATGATTTATAAAACTTGTCAGGGTATCTTTGTCCTAGATCTTCTTTCTGATTTTCAATTTCATCTTTAATGTTCATTAATATTTCATTCTTCTTTATTAATGACATTGCTGAAATTGCCAATTCTTTGCTTTTATATGAAACTTCTTTCTGGAGGTTTTCATTTTTTAGTTTTACAATTATTTGTTCGTTTAATAATCGTTCCTCTGCAATTTTTCGGATACTTTCGTTTTCATATTCAGCTATAGCATATTCTTTTTTCTTTTTGTAATAACGCTTTATTGAAAAAACCATGCTGAGTAATATCAATATACCAATAACTACATAGGCAAATATTGCATAATAAGTAAAATACCATGGTGTTAATATCTTAAATTCGTATGATATTTCAGGTATCTGGACAGCATTATCAGAAACTCCTCTAATTAATAATTTATACTCTCCCCAATCTAAATGGTAAATATTTATTTCAGTTTCTTTATTTAATGCTGACCATGAATTATCATATCCCTGCAAAAAATATTGATAATTAATATTCTTATTTATTTGATTTGTTGCTGAAAAGTAGAACTTCAATTCACTTTTACCATGGGGCAACTCAACCTTATCACTTTTCAAAGGCAATAATAATTCTTCCTTCTTTCTATTGGTAATATTGTAGCGAATTTTGGTAAAAACAAGATCACTTTCACTGCTACTATTGTTTTTTCTTGAGTTTGAAGTTAAAGCAAAACCGTTATCAAGGCAGGCTAAACTTAAGGTATCATTTAAAGCAACAATATTTTCGTATTGTTCAACCATGCTAACTTTCAAGTCATTTAAATCATAGGAAATAATTAAATTGATGCTATCTTGATTTATTCTGAATAATGCTGCATTATTGTCTTTTATAAACCAGTATTTTTCTTTTCCAATAGGAATAATTTTTTGGGAATAATTAAATTCTCCAATCTCTTTTGCTATGCGGCTAAATGGAATTATTGTATCTGTTAAATCATCATAAGTATATATTCCTTTTTGTGTCATAAAAACAATTCTGTTGCCTATTTTAAAAACACGATTATAATATATTGAAGGCAACCCTTTATTGGTTGAGTAAAAATTAACAGATTCAATTTTATTTAACTTATGATTTAAATGCAAACGATAAACACCCTTTAAATAATGGCTAGCCCATACATAGCGCTCCTCCCCTATTTCAATTTCAGTAAAAGGTTCGTTTAGCTCATTAAAAACATGTTTTTGTTTCCATGTATTGTTGGTGTATTCATACAGCACAATATGTTGATAAGTACATTGTATTAAATACTCTTTGTTACCCACTTTCATGGGTTTAAAAGTATAGCCCCCACTAACTTCCGATATTTTCTTTGATTTATCGCCAGAAATAATAAAACTGCCTTCGTTATTACCACATAATAATTGATTATTAGTGTTTTTCAAATACCATGTTTGCCCTTTAATACCTTTAACTTCTTTAAATTCTTCGAGGGTTAAATCCAATAGATCTTTCTTATAAAATTCACTATAATACACTCCTCTATTTGTTGCGATATATATATTATCGTCAAATAATGCAGCAGAGTAGACCGATCCAAGTATATTTTTTTCGGTTTTAAAAATATGGAAAAAATTGGCTGGGTTTAAAACGTCGATTCCCCTATCAAGAGCTAACCAAACATTAGAATCATTGCTTTTTGTAATACCCAAAACCGTATTATTTTGAAGGTAATTTTTAGCCGAATAATTTAATATATTTTCACCTTTTTTATCAAAAACATAAAAACCATTCATTATGGTACCTAAATAATAGTTTTCCCCATCAAAATACCCATTATTTATTTGCTTATCTTTTATTAATTGCTGTATTGGAGCCTGCCATTCTATAAACGATTTATTGTCAAAAATATACAAGCCTTTTGTACCCGATCCTATAAGAAATTCGGTTTCACCATAAGGTAATATAGTCCTTACAAGGCCATTTCTAACAATCTCACTTCCTGCGATAAAACTAAATTCATCATTAATTATTTCATATAACCCCATTTGTTCAACCTGAACAAACAATCTTTCCCTGGCTTTACATAAAAAAACCATATTCTTGTCGAGCGAAATTATTTTTACAGTATCATTGGCATATATAAAAATACTATAAAAAGATTGAAAATAAACTTTACCATGATGAAAAACGATACGCCATATTTCATCATTATTAAACTGCTCTTTTTTTAAATTATTTGATATTGAATGATACGTTAGGTTTCCGGCAACACCTCTCTGCCAATAGCCAAATTCCTGATAAGCCCCAGTATATATTCTGCCATTAGAAGGATCTACATTTACTGAACGTACAGTTAATTTTTCGGGTAGTTTATATAATTTCCAGCTATGCCCATAATATTCAAGTAAGCCATTATTATTAGCGAAATACACATAACCATTGGTATCGCATGAAACTCCCCAGTTTTGTTTCGAAGCCCCAACCGTAGTTTTAGTAATATTGATTACACTTGGTTGACCAAAACTACATGTATAAACAAATAAAAAAGCAATTGTAATAAATTTCAAGTAGCTCCGCATTTATTGTATATTTTAAACTTATCTGAAAGTTATTGTTTTTAAAGTTTTTAAAAAAATATTAATTACAAAAAATAATAGAGAGTAATAATTTCGTTCTCTTCCCTATCTGCCCGTCAGGTCAGGCGAGAATGATGGAGCTAGTGACACTTTAATAGTTCAAGTATTAATAGAGGTGCCCTTATTCCTTTTTCAATATTTCGTCAATCTGGGATTTATTTTCTGGTAAATAATTTGAGGCTACATCCCAAATAATTTCATAATCCACTCCAAAGTATTCATGAGAAACTTTATTTCACAATAAATACATTTCGCTCCATGGAATATCTGTATATTTTTCCTTTATCTCTTTGGGTAAATTTTTGGAAGCTTCTCCGATAATTTCAAAGTTTCGTATTACAGCATCTACCGTTTTGTAATCTCTTTTAAAGTCAATGAATTCAAGTCCATTAATGTATTCAACAATTCGACTCATTGCTATTTGAATATCTTCAAGATACATTCTATAACTGCGATTCTCTTTTTTCACTATACGTAGTTGACTTGTTTCAAGATGCTGTCCTTAATTTGGTCTTTTAGAGCATTTTTAGTAACCAAATCAATTTTTCTATTAAAAATTTGCTCGAGATACAACTCTAATGAAAAAAATTTCCATCCAATAGGCCTTTCTAGTTCTACAAGGATATCAATATCGCTTTCGTCAGTGTTTGTATTGTCTGAAAAAGAACCAAACAATCCAATCTCTCTAACGGCATAGTCCCCATAAAGAGTCGGTTTTAACTCTTTCAGCTTAAATAATATGTCGGTTTTTGTAATCATATTTCAAAGATAATGATTTTCATAACATTCTGTATGTTGTTTTTCTTTGCATGTGGCACTACATATGTATTTAGTCGTTATAAGAAAGGGGTTAACCCGGAAAATTCATGAATTTTCTACGATCAAGGTATACCAACAAATTTGGGCTTATTGCATAGCCCAAATTTGGGTATCCCTAAATCGGGATTTCCCGCTTTGCAACCCACTAACCAACACACATTCATAGAATTCGCTTCGCTTTTCCATGAATAAAGCGGGTTAATATGCAGAAATGGCATATTATGAAACCCCAAATAAGAATTCTACTTCTGAATAATTAACTTAAGCGTTTCCATGTGATTATTAATCTGTAGCTTAATAAAATACACTCCACTTTTAAATCCCTGAACACTTAATGACAATTGATATTCACCTTCAGACTGAAATTCATCTTGCAGAATTTTAATCTCCCGTCCATCAAGGGTGAACATTTTTAACAATACTTTTCCCGGCTGGTTTATTGTATATTTTATTGTAGTTGTTGAAAAGCTTGGATTAGGATAAGCCTGAATAGTATTTACATTGTTCACTACATTCATTATAGCATTGTGGTATCCTAATTGAAAATCCATCCATTCAAGGCGCCCTTCAATAAAATTCTTTATGTAATCTATTTCTCCTTGCCATGTAGTGGCAGCACCGGTTTTTGGAGATTCTGTCCCCCACATCTCCCCCGATTCAGGGAATCCGGGATTAGGCCATATATATTTATCGAGAATTTCCCATTGTGTGAAATTTCGCTCCTGTGCTTCTTCAAGGAGAATTGCCCACTCATCAATTATTGAATTAATCTGGTTATACTCAAAAATATCTTTTCTAAGCGTTGCCCATCTTGCTTTTATCTGATCTGAAAACTCTTCTTTAGAAAAAATTAACTCCTCGAACCAATAAAAAGGCGACCATTCATCTTCATGATACCAACGTTCTGTTGACCATCCATAATTATAATCAGCATTACCAAGTGATAAATTGTAATCCCATATGGGACCGGCTACTATCTTACCATTTCTATCTTTGTAAAAAAATGTGCTCAATCGAAAGCCATCAATGTTTTTTAAAAACTCAACAATTAAAAAATTATCAATAAACGATTCTACATCAATAAAATCATTATAATCTCCATTGTTGTTATAAAGAGCCGATTCAAAACTATTTAAATAATCTACAAGCCAGTCCTCCTGCTCGGGCAAAATTTCTTCTGTTTGTGGTTCAACAACAATTAAATTAAGCCCTGAATTTAAAATAATACCATTATCACCAGTATCGTACCAATCATATTTAAAAATATAACCTCCAGTTACCTCCGGTTCAAGAATATCTTCAGAGGTCATTTTTGCAATATTCACCCTATTTTTATCTTGCTTTATTTTTTCAGTTAATATGTAAACGCCCATATAAGTTTCATTTAAAATTAATTCACAAAACTCGGTACGAGGTGCATAATCATTAATTTTGCCGGCAAGCTTATAACTAAGTGCATTTCGCATTAAACTTTTGTCGGAGTATGGGGCATATAAAATCCAATCGTTTTCTTTAGACATCCCCAATAAAGGTACATTGTTGTTATTTCCTGCTGAATCTTGTGTTTCAATTCGAAAAGATCTTTTAGGAAATTGAGTTGAAGAATGGCCTCTTAGCCTAATTTCAATTCGTCCATTATACTCGTTAAACTCATCGCTTATATAATTTATAGCATTTGTGCCATTATTGACTATACCCATAGTGGCAACTACTCGTTCATTTTCCGGTATGGTTACCCCGCTGGTGTTAATAACAACTATTGGCAAATTAGATGACTCTAATATTACATTCTCTTTACTTTGAGCCAATGATATGACTTGAACTGAAGCAAAAAAAACTACAAGTATGAAAAGGCGGATATTTAATCTATATGATGTTATTGTCAACGGTATTGATAATATATCTTTCATAATGCTTTGTATTCTTTTTACAAAAACAAGTAATTTTTTCAACAAATAAATAAAGGCCGAGGTTCCTCGACCTTTATATCTAATTATTAAAACCTAACTTTATTTTAGCTATTTTATTTTATTAAATTTTAAAACCATATTATAATCTAAGGCTTTAACAGCAATTAAATAAATACCGGCAGTAAATGCACTAACATCAATTGAAGCTTTTAAACTATTAACTGATATATTTTCAAGTAATACTCCACTAAGAGTATAAATTGAAACATTGCTTATCATACTTTCTGCATCAATATAAAGTGTGTTTTCAACTGGATTAGGATATATTTTACAGCTAGCTGAAATCGATTCATGAATAGCAACCCAACCTTCAGGTGGAGGGTCATCAGAAAAATAAATATCATCAATATAAAAATAAATTGTATCGGTTAAATCTACAGGGTCAGCAAAATCAGGTATGGGTACAATTTTAAAATATTTACCTGTTGATGCACTATAGTCAAATACCATATCTTGCCATTCATTAACAACGGTTTGAGGGCTCATACTTTCAATTTCAGAATCGCCAGATATACCACCAGCTTCTATCTTTAATTTAACAGCTGAAATTCTGGGTTTCCAAACCTTCATATGTGCATATTTGGTTACCGTAACATCAATTGAGTCTGGAACTTCTATAACACC
>JAQICC010000046.1 GCA_027858735.1 Salinivirgaceae bacterium | reverse complement strand
TTCACATTTTGAGTAGCCTGCCCCGATTATTTCGGGGAAACGAAAAGTATGAAAACCTTACAAGACCTCAGTCGATTGAGCAGATTTGCGATAGCGAATCGCTCAATTTGGGTCTAATTCATAATTTTTAAGAAGCAAAGCATGCTTCCTCGATATTTTACTTGCACCCCATACCACCACTTTTGGATGATAAGGGTTATGTTTTACCAACCACTTAGCTAAATATTCTGTTTTAATTTTATAAAATGCCTCATCGGAATAACTTTCTTTGGTTCGGGTTAGTCGTATATCGGAGTCATACCATTCCAAAACTTCGGTTTCTAGCTTATGAATTTTAACCCCATTATGAAGCCATCGAAGCCACATTTCGTAATCCTCTGGAGAATCGCCTTTCAGGTAAAGCCCATATTTAGCACCCAACTCCTTACACCACAATACTGTAGGGTTAACGATTGGTGATTCAATAAAGCGTCTTTTAAATATATCTTCAGCATTTTTTACACTATTCACCCACTCTACAAATCGAGTAAAATCCTCCGTATTTTCTCTATGAGGTACATATTTTACCATACCAGAAACCACTCCATATTCTTGGTTTTGTTCAAGAAAAGCTACCTGTTCTTTAAGCCGCGTAGGAAAACTCCAATCATCAGCATCCATACGGGCAATGTACTTTCCCTTGCTTTGCACCCTTATTTGAAGCGAACATTACACCTTGCTGTAGTTCTTTTTCTAATATAAATCTTGAATCATTTTCACTCCAATATTTGGCAATAACTGCTCCACCATCGGTAGAATTATTATCGATTAAAATACATTCAAAATTAGTGTAAGATTGCTTGTAAAAACTTTCAATAGAACGGTTTAAAGTGCCTTCTGCATTATAGAAGGGTAGTATAACCGATACGCTTGGATTGGCCTTAAAAGACAAAATTTATTTATATCGGATTTTGTAAACTAAAATAATAGAGGCAAAAACAACAGTTACGCTATTGGCAGCAATAATTGGTAAATCATTATTAATAATACCGTAAATTAGCCATAATAAAACGCCCGTTGTTAAAATAAAATACATGGGTTAAGACAGATCTTTTGTGTTTTTTGTTTTAATTGTTTTTAAAGCTTGTGGTATAAAGGCAATAGTAGTGCAAGCTGCTGCACTAAAACCTAATAATGTAATCAAGTCATTCTTCCTCCTCCATACCTTTTAAATGAAGGTTTAATGCTACTACCGAAATTTGTATCTCCCAAACAGAAATAGCCAACGAACCAATCATGCTTAGTAAACCCACACCAAATAAATAAGTTCCAATAAGGTTAAAATCAATGTAAAGAAATAACATTGATCCCATGCTTAAAAACAAACTTACCACCCCCAAAATTTGCATCCATCGAATTAAATTCAACCGCTTACGCAAGTTTTTTATTTGGCCTATTAATACGTAGTCTTTATTGCGTTTATATTCAGTATACAAATCGCGAACAATTTGTGCGTAAGCTAAAAACCGATTGGTGTAGGCTAGTAAAATAAGCGAAACCGCTGAGAATAGCAATGCCGGTGTAGTTAGGGATATTTCGAGCATTTTAAGAATATTTAATCCATATAAAAGCAAGGTGCTCTTATATGGATTATTATTTGTTTATAGCGATGCTAAAATCTCTTTTACTTTTTGAGCAATAATTCTTCCTTCAGCTTTTCCTCCAAGCCTTTTTGAAGCTACGCCCATCACCTTGCCCATGTCTTGTGGCCCCAATGCTCCTACTTCTAAAACAATAGCCTTAATAGCCTCAGCCACCTTCTCCTCAGTCATTTGAGCAGGTAAGTATTGTTGAATTATTTGAGCTTCAGAAATCTCTTTTTCATAAAGCTCTTGCCTATCGTTGGTTTTATATACTTCAGCTGAATCTTTACGTTGCTTTACCAATTTCTGAACTATTTTTAATTCGGCTTCTTCTGAAAGTACATCGGAACTTCCTTTTTCGGTTTTAGCCAACATAAATGCAGCCTTAACTGATCGTAAAGCTTCTAACTTTTCTTTCTCCTTAGCCAACATAGCTGACTTAATATCAGCATTTATTTTATCAGATAAACTCATAATTATATTTTAAATCGATTAATTTTTTATTGATTTATAATGGCGTACAAAGGTACAAAAACATGGGAATTAAAACTGGAAATAAATAAAAGGCTGCAACTCGGCCGAAGTAAACTGCACCAGTATGAAAATTGTAATTACGGTAATGGATATTTTCAAATAAATTGGCATATCAACAAACTTTCCTCTATACCAGTTTTTAATTGAAACCGGTAACCAATGTACTATAAATGCCAGTATAATTAAACTCAAAACTCCTTTATAAGCATAAATCATATCAAAAATATAAGCCCCTTTAAAATCGAAAAATATTTGGCCAAACATAGCACTTACGTCATTCATGTTGTTTGCTCTAAAAATCATCCAAGTAAGTGTAACCAAATGAAAGGTTATAAAAACACGAAGTGAAAGCAACTTACCGTTTTGCTTTGGAAAATAGCTAAGCCAAGCTTTATGAATGGCTAAATAAATTCCATGTAAAGCTCCCCAAATTACAAACCTTAAATTGGCACCATGCCATAAGCCTCCGAGCAGCATAGTAACTGCCAAATTTATATACGTGTGAATTTTTCCTTTTCTATTTCCACCCAATGGAATGTACAAATAATCTTTTAACCACGATGATAGTGAAATATGCCATCTTCGCCAGAAATCGGTAATATTTGCCGCCTTATAGGGTGAATTAAAATTTAAGGGCAATCGGAAACCCATCCATAGTGCCAAGCCAATTGCAATATCGGTATAACCCGAAAAGTCGCAATAAATTTGAATAGAGTATCCATAAACAGCCATAAGGTTTTCAAAACCTGAATAGCTTAAAGGACTATCAAATATTCGATCGACAAAATTTACTGAAATATAATCGGCTATTACGATCTTTTTAATTAGCCCATTTAATATTAGAAATAGTGCTTGTGCAGCCTCATCTTTATGCACTTTATACCCTGAATACATTTGAGGAACAAATGACGAAGCCCTAACAATAGGGCCGGCAATTAGCTGAGGAAAAAAAGACACGTAAAATCCAAAATCAAGTACGTTTTTTATAGGCTCAACATTTTTCCGATACAAATCAACAATATAACTGATAATTTGAAAAGTGTAAAATGATATTCCAACAGGCAAAAGAATTCTTGAGGCATCAAAACTACTGCCTGTGGTATTGTTAATACCTGACAATAGCCAATCGTAAACTTCTATATTAATGCCAAACCAATCGCCAATTAGGCCTGAAAAAAAATAGGTGTATTTAAAATAAATTAACCACAATAAATTATACGAAACAGAACCTGCAACCCATGCTTTTTTCTTTGAAAGGGTATTGGCCTTAAATAACTTATTACCAATAAAATAGTTAACTATTACAGAAAGTATAATTAACCAAAAAAACAGCCCGCTTGATTTATAGTAGAAAAATAAACTTATAACAAATAACCATGTATTTCTCCAAAAGGTTTTTTTATAAAGCAGTGAAAACACAGCAAACACTACCAAAAAAAACACCCAAAAAACAGGGCGTGTAAACAGAAGTGGTTTTTGTGGATTATATAAAAGCCAATCAATCAATTTTTTCTATTTATTGTCAAGTAATTATTTATTTTTTATATGCTGAGGCACCAAGAAACTGTTTCAATTTTATCCCTGCCTACCGTCAGGCAGGCTTTAGTTCTATCATGCGTCTTTTTTGAAATATCTTCGTTCTTTTTTCGAAACGTAACAATGCTTCCGAAACAAGTTTTCCGAAGTAAATTCGGAACCGGCTGGATCAGGTAATACGTCACAAAAATGCCTTGATATTTCTAAAAAATCCAACACAATTATATTCATAAAACAAAACTTAAACGAGTTTCTAAATATCACAAAATTATTTCTTTAATAAAAAATGTTGCGTTAAATAATTATCGTAAGCCCTTAAAAACGCATTAAAAAGCAATTGCGACTGATATACATACCCCTTTTGAGTGAAATGCAAATAATCGGTATGAGCCATTAAATAATATCTCCAATAATCAACCGATCCTTTACCACCCATTATTGAATAAAAATCCCAATAGCTTACCCCTTCCTTTTGTGAAATACTTTTTAATATTTCAGATGCCAACTCTACATTTGCATTAATAACTACACTCTTAATTTTATGATCGCCAGGCGTGGTAAGTAAAATTGCTGATTTGGGTGCTGCTTTTTTTACAGATGCTATTAAAGCCTCTACATCATTTTTAAATTTAACCGAATCAAAAACATTCGTATAGGTATCATTAGTTCCGAGCGAAATAATCACCCAATCGGGGTTTAATGCTGTTAAATGCGGCGTGAAATATTTACATCCCAAATACGATTCAAACTGAGCTCCATTTACTCCAATAGTATGGTAAATTATACCCGGATCGCCACTATCAAAATTAAACCCAAATAATTTAAACTCTTTTTGCAGAGAATCAATCCTTCGAAGCCTTAGAGAAACCGAACTAATATTTTCATTAAACTCAAAGAGTGTATAGCCCAATTCTTCATTTGGTGTAACTTTGCGAGGTGCTACGTTTTCAATAAAAGGAGAATAGACCTGTTCTCCAAATTCGTGAAAAATCATTAATTGATCAAAATCGTATCCAGCCAATTTAGGGTCATCAATTGTAATTGAAATACGAGCGTTAGTATCACGAGTTGTTACTGAAATTCCTGAAAGGCCAAGATCACAGTATCTATTTTTTTCAACATTTCGACAACTTTCCCAATTGCCTTCTGATGAAACCCTATAATTTATTGGATTATTTGTTTTGGCTACTTTATAAGGAAATACAAATCCACGCCCACCCATTGAACCTAAAAAAAAAGTTTGCAGCCTTCTTCGAAAATTACCCGACAAAAAATCGGCTTGCAGGTGCGAATCACCAATATGCACAATACTTACCTTATTTTTCCCTTGAAAACCTATCTGTGTAAATTTGTCAAATAATTGGTCGTACGCAAGCGTATCATAAATAATTAATTTGTTTAGCTTATAATTAACAAACTCATATTTATCAATCTCGTAAGGATCTTCTTGCGAATAAACAGTCGTAATTGAAATAATGCTGATAAATAAGATGAATACCTTAACAGAAATTTTATTGATTATGCTATTCATCATTATCATAAAGTTCTGAAATATAAACATCGGGGTTTTTCACTTGCTTTTGTTCCTCAATATTCAAGTCAAGTTCTTTAATTGCTTTTTCAACGGATGGGTGATAAGATACCAGAACGAAAACTAAAAATCCTGCTATGATAAGAAACCATACGGTTAATGTCAGTATAGCAGCCACAATAGAAAACAAAGCCACTCCCTCAACATGTGCGTATTTCAAAATGTTTGCTGACTGATATTGCATCATTTTAAGCGATAATGCAGGTTGAATACGCGCTTTTTTAATTTGATTCTTGAAAATTACTTCACCCCCAAATAGAGCCCAAAGTCCAAGTACTCCAACAATAATATAAAATATATTGGTTTCTGTATTATAGATGGCAATATGTTCTTCGCCCGATAACATATACGAAGCTATAAAAGCAAATAATACAACTCCGCCTACCAAGGCTCTATGAATTATTTTTGCTGTTTTAAAATACTGTTTGCTTGTTATTTTTCTATTTCGCATTTTCTCCCCTTCTTTGCATAATTATCTTCCACTATGAACTCATTAATTAACCTGTATTCTAAACCCGCCTTTTCTCAAAGTTAAAAAAACCTAAACAAATTTAAAGTTAAAACCTTTTAATTGCTAGTTTCGTTAATTATAAAATTAATATATATATGAACATACTCGCCCATTTATATTTATCAGGTAAAATAAACAATGTAATGCTTGGCAACTTCATGGGCGATTTTGTGAAAGGCAATCAGTACCTAAACTATTCCGCCGAAATACAAAAAGGTATACTGTTACATCGAGAAATTGATACTTTTGTTGATGCACATCCGCTTCATAAAGCTAGCCGTGATAGATTCAGAAAAGAATACGGCTTGCATTCAGGGATAGTGGTAGATATTGTTTACGATCATTATTTAGCAACAAATTGGCAAAAATATTCAAACATAGCACTTGAAGAATATGCCCAGCAAGCATATACATTTATAGATAAGAACTTAAACATAATTCCTCCCCGTTTACAAGCAATTACTCCATATATAATAAATGGTAACTGGTTGGTTATGTACAAATCTATTGATGGTATAGAAAAGGTTTTGTATGGAATGGCCAAACGCACATCTCTTCCACAAAAAGTAAGCTTTGCCATAAAAATAATGAATGAGCATTATGATGCTTTTAATGATGAATTTGCTCAAATAATGACTGATTTGCAAAAAATGGTAGAAAAAAGCTTATATTTAACTAAATTTGCAATAAAATAAAAGGTTTATTCTGTCTACAATTCACAAATACAGTGCTTTTTTTTTTATATTAACAAAAACATTTTAGATTTGTAAAATGTAGAAAATTTAATGTTTTAACAATAAATCAACTAATTAGGCAATTATGAAAAAATTAAATGTTAGCATTCTTGCATCATTTTTATTCGCAGCTCTTATTTTATCAAGTTGCGGTGGGGTGCAGAAAATGGTAAAAATGGCGTCTGAAGTAAAGTACGATGTTACACCAAAAGTACTTGAAATGCATGGAGATAGTGTTGCAGCTACTCTAAAAGTGACTTTCCCAATTAAGTACTTTATAAAGAAAGCTATTTTAGAGGTTACACCAGTATTTAAATACGAAGGTGGAGAAGTGGCTTTTAAAAGCTTAATACTTCAAGGCGAAGATGTGCAAGATAACAATCAAGTAGTTTCTTACACTAGTGGAGGTTCATTCACAGTAACATCAAAAGTTGCATTTGTAGAAGGCATGCGCAAAGGTGAATTGGTTACTCGCGTTAAAGCTACAATGGGTGAAAATTCGGCAGAATTACCTGAAGTTAAAGTTGCTGATGGTACTATGTCATCGGCCATTTTATTAGAAGCTGACGCTAAAGCAATTGCAGCCGACAATAAATTTATTCGTGTAACTACCGATTCTAAAGAAGCTGCAATTCATTTCGTTATTAACCAAGCTACAATTCACGGTAAAGAGTTAAGGAAAGAAGAAATGGAAGCTCTGAAAGAATTTGTTAAGGGAGCTGTAGGTCAAGAAAATGTTGAATTCAAAGGCGTTGAAATATCAGCTTATGCTTCTCCTGACGGACCAGAAAAACTTAACACTAAGCTTTCAGGAAACCGCTTAAAAAACACGGAACAATTTTTGGCTCGCGAGCTTAAAAGATCTAAAGTTGGAGGTTTAGAGGAAGAAGGCTTTATGCTTTCAAACGCTACTCCAGAAGACTGGGATGGATTTAAGAAATTAATGCAAGAATCAACAATTGAAGACAAAGAACTTATTTTACGTGTTCTTTCAATGTATTCTGATCCTGTTGTACGCGAAAAAGAGATTAAGAATATTAGTGCAGCATACGAAATTATTGCTGAGGAAATTCTTCCTCAATTACGTCGTTCAAAATTAACTGTAAACATTGCTATTATTGGTTATTCTGATGAAGAATTAAAAGACTTAGCTGTTTCAAATCCAGATACTTTAAAAGTAGAAGAATTAATGTATGCTGCTACTTTATTTAGTGATTTAAACACAAAATTATCTGTTTATTCAAAGGTAGCCAGCAACTATGCTGACGACTGGAGAGGTCACAACAACGTTGGATATATTAACTTGCAACTAGGAAAAGTTGCTGAAGCTAAAGCAGCTTTAGAAGCAGCTAAAAATTTAGATGCCAGCAATACAATTGTATTAAACAACTTGGGCGTTTGTGCACACAAAGAAGGTGATTTAACCGCCGCAAAAGAGTATTACGATGCTGCTGCAGGTGCTGGAAACCAAGTTAGCTATAACCAAGGAATACTTGAAATTAAAAAAGGAGATTACGAAAAAGCTTTAAACTATTTTGTTAGCAGTAAATACAACACTTTTAACTTTGCTTTAGCAAAAATGTTAAACTACTCGTATACTAAAAATGCTGATACTTTTGATGCAGCTTTGGGTATCCTTTCAAAAGTGGAAGAAAATAACGCTAAAATTGATTACTTGAAAGCAATTTTAGGAGCAAGAAAACAAGATACTGACTTGTTGTTCAATAACCTGAGAACTGCTATTGAGAAAGACGCTTCACTTAAGGCATTTGCTAAGAAAGATATTGAATTTGCACAATATGCTGCAGATGCAACTTACAAAGGAATTGTAGAATAATATTTTCAATTACATTATATAAAAGCCTGGTTTCGCGCCAGGCTTTTTTTTGCCCCAAATATTTCACCCCCCCCCTTAAAATACAAATATTAAACTTCGCTTATTTAAGAGGTATCTTTAAAATTGGTAACCAATAAATTTCTTAATTCCCCAATTTGCATTGGCACTGAGGCCGAAATGTACAGTTTTTCATGCGCTGTCTTTTGTTCGGTAAGGTTATCTTAGAAAAGGGAGCTATGAATAAGCGCATTACTAAATTAGGGATGCCTTATTATACTAAAGATCAGACAACATATACACCTTGGGTAGGTAATAACCTTTTAGTAAAGAAACGGAAGAAATGCTTGTGATTTAATACCATGGAATTATTCAAGCTCTAATTCCTCCTCATTTAATGTTACTGTATCCTCAGGTACTTCGTTAGGAGGATACAAAATATTCAGCAAGCGTTTTGAACTTATTGATGCACCTTTACTCCTATTCTTTAAAACAACAATAGTCGTTGAATCGTGAGGTATTCGCATTAAAAGTGTTTTATAGCCATGCCACCAACCAGCATGAAACAGTATTTTTATTGAATCGGTTTGCCAATGATACATTCTCCAACCATAGCCATAGTTCGATTTATAATGGATCGGTTTACCTACTGGTTGAAATGCCATATCTAATATTTGCAGATCAATAATCTTTCCTGAATATAAACCTTGATCCCACTTAAAAAGATCGATTGCCGAACAATACACTCCTTTGTCGCCAAGTACTCCATCAAGGTAATTATCTTCCGCCATTCGCCACCTGTATAAATATCCGGTTGTCGAATTTTCTCTTTCTCCTTTTGCCATATCAACAAAAGAAAATGAAGTTTGCATATCTAAAGGCTCAAAAATATTTGTTCGTAAATATTCGTTGAACAACTGGCCTGAAACTTTCTCTACAATTGCAGCCAATAATGCATACCCCGTATTACTATAGTGGTATCTTTGATCTGCACGATAATAGCTTTTGGGCTCTTTTAAGATTATTTCATTTACTACATCCTGATTATCAATAATAGTATCATAAGTAGTGGGAATGTGTTGTAAAAAATAGAGGTAATTTGCCAAGCCCGACCTATGACATAATAGTTGATGAATGGTAATATTTTTAAAAGGAAATTGAGGGTAATATTTGGAAACACTATCAGTTAAGTTGAGTTTACCCCTCTCAAATAATTGAAGTATAGCAACAGCCGTGAATTGCTTTGATACTGATGCTAATTGAAAGGTAGAATTTAGGCTTAACGAATCGCGCTTCTGATAATTAGCATACCCATAAGGATTGCTGTAAAATACGGAATCTTTCTGCCCTATTAACACCACTCCATTAAAACCTTGATGCCGATTTTTAAGTCCAAAATATGCTTCCAAATCATTTTTTTGCTCTTGAGTAAAAGAGAAATATACCAGTGAATCATTTTTTAAAATTGCATTATCGGTATTGCCCGAAACATAACTAGTACTGTAACAGTAAAAGGCTATTGCATATGCAATAGCCCCCAAAATTAAAAATAATTTATTCTCTTTTATAAATTGCACTTTCTATACTTTTGATAACGCAAATTGTATATTATCTAACCAATCCATATAATCTGTCATGGCTGCATTTATAACCTCTCTAGCTTCCTCATGCCCATAAACTGCCGGGATTTCTGTATTTGCTTCTTCACCAGGTAAATCTTTATAGGTTAAAAAATAGTGTTTAAGCCTATCAACAATAGTGGGCGGCAATTCACTAATATCACTATACTGACTGTAGGTAGCATCATCTTTAAGTACTGCTATTATTTTATCATCAGCCTCATTTCCATCAAGCATTCTAAAACCTCCAATAGGTATAGCATGAACTAAAATATCGCCGTGAGTAATAACTTTTTCTGTTAGAATACAAATATCTAAAGGGTCGCCATCTCCAATAACATTCTTCAACCCCGATTTATCCATACAATATTCCCCAACATTTTTTCCACAATATGTTTGAGGTAAAAAACCATAAAGCGCCGGAATTACATTTGAGTATTTTGTGGGTCTATCTATCATTAAGTAACCACTGGTTTTATGTACTTCATACTTTACAGTATCAGTAGGTACCATTTCAATAAAGGCTGTTATTTTATTTGGCGCCTCTTCACCTATATCAATTCCATGCCAAGGGTGCGACTTATATCTTAGTCCCATCAATCGACCGATAGGATCCATTAATTTTCCACTTATTTGCATAATTCATTTTTTTGCAAAGATGGTTAATAAAAATGTTTTACTCTAATTGTTCGAGTTCAAATTTAATTTTCAGTAAAAAATGCAAGCTTCTCAATTTCGCAAATCTATTTTCTTTTTGCTCAAACATAATATTTTTAAGTTGTCTATAATATGTCCAATTGCATGAATTAATCAAAAATATTTTAGCCAGACAATAATTTTATTGTTATTATTTACATTTTCCCATTTTAAAAGCTGAAATTGCTTAAAAAATGTATTTGTAAAACAAATGGTAAATAAAATATCAAAGCGCGTATTTATAAAAGAGCTATCGGAGTTTTTCTATTGGAAAGCCGTAAAATTATTTGAAAGAGGATTGAAGAATGATCATTACGAATATTTTTATACTACTTATTTTCAATTAAGTAAAGAATACTATGATAATAAAGCCATATTAGACATTGGATGTGGCCCCAGAGGCTCACTTGAATGGGCTGAACGCACCAAAGAGCGAATTGGCCTTGACCCTTTAGCTGACAAATACTTAAATCTAGGTGCTTACAAACACAAACTGACATACATAAAAGGTTATTCTGAAAATATACCCTTTGCTGATAATCATTTCGATGTGCTTTGTTCTTTTAATTCACTCGATCATGTAAAAGATATACCCAAAACATGTTGTGAAATAAAAAGGGTACTAAAACCCGGTGGAATTTTTTTACTAATCGTAGATATCCATTCAATACCAACCATTACAGAACCCCAAAAAACCAATTGGTCAATAATATCTGACTTTTTTTCTGAATTTGAAATTGTAAACGAAAAGCATCTTGAAAGAAAAGTAAAAACTCGAATTTATAGCAATTTAAGGGCAAACCAACAGGTGTCATTAAATAAAAAATACGGAGTGCTATCTGCAATGCTTAAGAAACTATAAATTGAATTCTATTACTCCTCAAATAGTCAATATATTTTGCCTGTATATTTGATTGCTTTTTAAATCGACTCTATTCAAAAAACAATTGCTTGAAAAAAAACAAAGCTATAATTCCCGAAACTGTTAGCTTTAAACCAACACCCATAAGTAAACCTAAGAAAGCCCCAAATGCAGCTTTTAACGCCTTTTTGCTATCCGCTTTCTGAGATAGTTCTCCAATAAAAGCACCTAAAAATGGTCCAACCAATACACCAAATGGCCCAAAAAACAGACCTATTAATAACCCAAATGCAGCTCCCCAAAGCCCTATACGGCTACCTCCTAGTTTTTTTGTCCCCCAAATAGGAACAATGTAATCTAATACTGTGACAGCTATCGCCAAAAAACCAAAAGTCCATAAAAGATCAGAATGGAAAGGCCCCCATTTTGAATATTCAAGACATAGCATTCCCAAAAAACTAATTGGAGGGCCCGGTAATACAGGAACCATACAACCAATAAAACCCACCATAATAAAACAAATACCTAAGATTAGTAAGAGAATATCAGTCATAATATTAATTTTAAAATTTAAACCTCCATAAAAAATAGACTCCTAGTATGGCGGGTATAGCTAAATTCAATATCCATAACAAAACCGATGCTGCAATAATTCCGGATGATGCTACGGAATAAACTCCAAGCACCCAGACTCCAAGAGATCCGCGTACTCCTAATTCACCTAGTGCCACTGTTGGAATAATTGTCATATATAAATAAACTTGACTAATTCCGACCATAGCAGTGCCGTAATTTATATCAACTCCGAACATTCGTAGCAACAGAAACATTTGAAAGGAAAAAACCGCATATCGTAAAAAGGCCAACACTAAAACCTTTGCCAAATCAGTTTTAGAATAATTTTGCAAAAATTGAATAAACACTTTGTGTTTTTGCAAGAATTTTAAATTTGTTGCGTAAATAACCACTCTATGTATGTTAAAATAGACAATTAAACTGAGTATTATTAAACCAATTATCAATAAAAAAATTACGCCTTTATCTGGTATTATTGAATTTAATGATGGATTTACATTCCAATAAAGAGGGAAAAATATAGTTCCAATTAAAATAGTTGCTAAAAGTTGCGCATAACTTCCTAGCAAAGTTGCAAACACTCCATGTATTCTATTTTTTGTTTGCAACGCAAATACGCGACCTCCAAAATCGCCAACCCGTTTTGGAGTAAATATAGATACTGCAATTCCGGCTAAAACAGCCCTGAACGATTTTTCTAACTTTATTATTTGTATAGGCTTTAATAATTGTATAAACTTAATTGATTCAATAATCCAATTAACAGGAACTAATAAAACTACAGCCATAAGATAAAAAAAACTGTTTAAACATAAACCATGGTACGGCTTAAATAAAACTCCATTTTGGCTTTCATTATACAGCTTTAAAAAAATATAGCCAATACTAAGTATTACAACAACTACTTTAAAAATCTGAAATATAATTTTAGCTATTTTCATTGCAATTCGAATATAAGTTTGTTGTCTGTAAAAACCTATATTTACTATAAATAATCGGTTAATTACATTAATAAATGTAAATTGCGTCAAATTTTTCAACAGCATGAGTAAGGTTAGAGCAAAGAAACATTTAGGGCAACATTTTTTAAATGATGATAACATTGCCAGCAAAATTGCACACAGTTTTACTGAAACTGCCCCTAAAACCATGTTGGAAATTGGACCTGGAATGGGCATCCTTACCAAATTTCTTTTGTCAATACCTGAGGCAGATGTTCATGCGGTTGAAATTGACAGGGATTCGGTTTCTTATTTAAAAGAAAAATTTCCTCAACTTTCAGGTAAAATAATTGAAGGTGACTTTCTAAAACTTGATCTAAGCAAATACTTTCAAGGCAATTTTGGAGTAATTGGAAATTTCCCATACAATATTTCTTCGCAAATTCTTTTTAAAGTAATCGATTACCGTGATCAAATCCCTCAGTTAGTAGGAATGTTTCAAAAAGAAGTAGCTCAGCGCGTTGCCGCTGGTCCGGGTTCAAAAACATATGGGATTATTAGTGTATTGTTACAAGCTTACTATTCTATCGAATACTTATTCACTGTACATGAACATGTTTTTAATCCACCTCCAAAAGTAAAATCTGGTGTTATAAGGTTAGTTCGAAACCAAACACACAAATTGGCTTGCGATGAAAAACTGTTTAGAAGGGTAGTTAAGACTAGTTTTAACCAAAGACGGAAAACATTATCTAACAGTTTAAAAAGTATTTTATTAAATTTGAAGCCCGAAAATGAGATTTTTCGTAAACGTCCTGAGCAACTGAGTGTTCAGGAATTTGTTGAACTAACTTTACTAATTGAAGAATTAATATCAAGTAATTCGTAAAAATTATTTCACATGCGCTTTGAATTAACAAGAAAATATCTTGATACGCTAAAATCAGCAATTGAGCAGCAAGACAGCAAGGCTGCAGCGGAGCTTACACAAGACTTGCACCCTGCCGATATTGCCGAAATTTTTGATGAACTCAATGTTGACGAAGCTCAATACGTTTACCTTCAACTAAATAAAGCATTTACCGCAGATATTCTTATCGAACTTGAAGAAGACGTACGTGAAAGATTCCTAAAACAACTTTCAGGGAAAGAAATTGCCTCTACCATGGACAGTATGAACTCGGATGATGCCGCCGACATCATTGGAGAACTATCTGAGGACAGACAAGAAGAAGTTCTTTCGCACATTACTGACATTGAACAAGCAGGAGACATTGTAGACCTTTTAAGCTATGATGAAAACTCTGCTGGTGGATTAATGGCAACAGAGCTAATCTCGGTTAACGAAAATTTATCTGTCTCTACCTGTTTAGATGAAATTCGTAAACAAGCTGAACAAGTTGATGAAGTGTTCTTTGTTTATGTTATTGATGATAATGAAACACTCAAAGGCACCCTACCGCTAAAAAAACTATTGTTGTCAGCTGGAAAAACGTTGGTTAAAAATATTTGCGACTCCGCAGTAATTGCAGTTAAAACCGATACCCGTTCAGAGGAAGTTGCCAACATAATGGAAAAATACGACTTGGTTGCATTACCTGTTGTTGACAGCATTGGCAGACTAAAAGGTCGCATTACCATTGATGATGTGGTGGATGTTATTAGGGAAGAAGCTGAAAAAGATTACCAAATGATCTCAGGTATTAGCGGTGATGTTGAAGCTTCCGATACCATTTTTCAAATTACAAAAGCACGAATTCCTTGGCTATTAATCGGATTATTTGGGGGCGTATTGGCCGCGCGTGTAATTGGTATTTTTGAACCTGAATTGGGTATATACCCTGAAATGGCATTTTTCATTCCAATGATAACTGCCATGGGAGGAAATGTAGGCATTCAATCATCATCAATAGTGGTGCAAAGTTTGGCAAATAATACCTTAGGCTTAGAAACCACCTTTAGAAAACTTATTAAAGAATTAAGCATCGCCCTTGTAAACGGCATCGTTTTAAGTTCTTTGGCCTTTGCATACAACTATTTTACAAGCAATTCCTATGCTTTAACATTATCTGTTAGCACCGCTTTGCTTACGGTAGTTGTATTTGCATCGTTATTTGGCACGTTTGTTCCGCTTGCCCTAAACCGATTCAAAATTGACCCGGCCCTGGCCACCGGCCCATTCATCACAACCTCAAATGATGTAATTGGACTATTTATTTATTTTTGGATAGGTAATATCTTTTTTACCTATTTCTCTTAAATGCATTAAAAAATATTTTATGATTAAAAAAACAATTTTATTTAGCTTATTTGGCATTACTACTTTTTTACTGAATGCACAAACTGCAAGCTCAAGCTTATCAGATGAAAATAATCTGGCCATTTTACTTACACTGTGTGTTGCTTTAGCAGCATTGATTTTAGCTGTTGTAAATTCATTTAGAATTGCGCATCAAAAAAAAGTTCTTGAGGTTGAATTAGTAAACCAAAAAGATGATTTGAAAGTAACCATGGAAGCTGTAAAGGTTAATTTATCAAAGGATGTTCGATACCTTCGAAAAGAGTTGGGAAAAACTGCTAGAAATATAAATCCAAGCAGCAATGCTGACAACAATCAGGCAAAATCAGAAAAAACTGATGATAGCGAATCTGGAAAACCAAAACCTTTCAAAAAAAGAAAACCATACTACAAAAAACGCACACCGTATAAAAAACCAAACACGGATGAAAATTCAGAAAGCAAATAAATTAAAAATGGGAGCTGAAATATAGCTCCCATTTTTAATTTACAAAAAAAACCAAGGATCGATTAATAGCTTAAAAGTAAATATCCCGAATTACGAATAAATTGATAGTAAATCTGATAAAAAACATCATTTTACATACATTCTTATTTAAAAGGTTAGTAAATTTGCAACCTTAAATTTCAAAAACAATCAGAAATGTCAGAAATGGAGAAAGACAAGTATTTGTTTGAAGAATTTCCACCCATATCTAAACAGGAGTGGGAAGACAAAATCATTACAGATCTGAAAGGTGCTGATTATGATCGTAAATTAATCTGGAGAACAAACGAAGGAATTAATGTACGTCCATACTATCGAGCCGAAGATTTAGAGAAAATTGATTATTTAAACGTAAATCCCAACGAATTTCCGTTTATCAGAGGTGTAAACATCAAAAAGAATCAATGGTTTATCCGTCAGGATATTGAAGTTATAGACTATGCCACAGCCAATAACAAAGCACTTGAACTGCTAACTAAAGGCGTTGACTCTTTGGGTTTTATTATTGGCAGAGATAAAGGTTGTTCTAAAGAGGATTTAACCACGTTGCTTAAGGATATTCCTGTTGCCGATATAGAAATTAACATTATTGCAGGTCATGGTGCAATGGATATTGCAAAGTTATTAAACGAAATTGAGATAGACCAAAGCATTACTGGTTCGTTTGCTTTCGACCCTTTAATGTGCGTAGCAAAAACCGGCAAGTTTAAAAACGACAACCCGATTGCAGATGCGGCAACAGTAATAAATTTACTGAAAGATTTTCCGAACTTTAAAGCCATTACTATATGGGGCGATTTGTTTGAGAATGCAGGATCATCAATTGTACAGGAGTTAGGATACTCACTTTCTGTAGCAAATGAATACATGGCTGGTTTAACTGAAGCAGGCATTACTGCTGAGGATGCCGCTAAAGCTATTAAATTTAATTATGCGACAGGCTCTAACTACTTTATGGAAATTGCAAAAGTACGTGCTGCTCGTTTATTATGGGCTAAAATTGTTGAGCAATACACCCAAGATAATAATGCTGCTCTTGCAAATATTCATGCTGTAACATCTGATTGGAACAAAACTATTTACGACCCTTATGCAAACATGCTTCGTACACAAACCGAAGCTATGTCATCAATTTTAGGTGGCGTAAATTCAATGACTGTAAAAGGTTTTAATGCAGTTTACGAAAAGCCCACAGATTTCTCAAATCGTATTGCACGCAACCAACAAATTCTATTAAAAGAAGAGTCTCACTTCGATAAAGTTGTTGATCCTGGTGCTGGTTCATATTATATTGAATCGTTAACCGATAGCATTGCTGAACAGGCATGGAAACTATTTTTAGAGGTTGAAGATAAAGGTGGATTTGTTGCTGCATTTAAAGAAGGAAGCATTCAAGCTTCGATTAAAGATTTGGCTAACAAGCGTGATCTGGATATTGCCAATCGTAAAGAAAACTTCTTAGGAGTTAACCAATTTCCTAACTTTACAGAGTCGATTGAAGCTGAATTAGATGCAGAATTATTCGAAAGAAAATGCTGTGAAGATTATTGTGATTGCAAAAATGAAGATTGCGATTGCGATGCGGAACCTTTAATTCCTTACAGAGGCGCTATGGCAATTGAAGCTATGCGTTATAAAACCGATGTGTTTGCCAAAAACAACAAACGCCCATTGGCATTTATGCTAACTATTGGCAACCTTACCATGCGCAAAGCTCGAGCTCAATTTGCATGCAACTTTTTTGCTGTGGCCGGATGCTCTGTGCAAGACAACAATGGTTTTGAAACTATTGCAGAAGGCATTAAAGCTGCCAAAGAAGCTAAAGCAGATATTGTTGTGCTATGCAGCTCTGATGATGAATACTCTACTTATGCTCCAGAAGTAATGGCTCAAGTTGGCGATGCCATTACCGTTGTAGCTGGTTTTCCAAAAGCAATTATGGATGACCTCAAAGCTAAAGGCATTGAGCACTTTGTTCACGTGAAAAGTAATTTAATTGAGACATTAACCGGATTTCAAAAAGAATTAGGAATTGAATAGATATTAGAATTTAGATACTAGATAAGTCTAGATTCTAAATTCTAGCATCTCAAAATCTATAAGATATGAGACCAGATTTTAAAAATATAGATTTCAGAGCAACTTCAAAATCCAAAGTTTCGGGTTCGGAGTTTGCCGAGAAAAACGACATTAAAAAAGACTGGATAACTGCTGAGCAGATTCCGGTTAAATCGGTGTATACCAGAGATGATCTTGAGGGAATGCAACATTTAAATTATGCAGCAGGACTTGCTCCATTTTTACGTGGCCCTTACTCTGGAATGTATGCTTTCCGTCCTTGGACAGTGCGCCAGTATGCGGGTTTCTCAACTGCTGAGGAATCAAATGCATTTTACCGCCGCAACCTAGCTGCAGGGCAAAAAGGACTTTCAGTAGCTTTCGACCTTGCTACCCACCGCGGTTACGACAGTGACCACCCTCGTGTAATTAGCGATGTGGGTAAGGCCGGTGTTGCTATTGACTCCATTGCTGATATGAAAATTTTGTTCGATCAAATTCCTTTGAACAAAATGTCTGTATCGATGACCATGAACGGAGCTGTACTTCCAATTATGGCTTTTTATATTGTTACTGCATTAGAGCAAGGAGCAAAATTAGAAGAGCTCGCTGGAACAATCCAAAACGATATTTTAAAAGAATTTATGGTACGGAATACTTATATTTTTCCACCAGAATTCTCCATGAAAACTATTGCTGATATTTTCGAATATACTTCGAAACATATGCCTAAGTTTAATTCAATCTCAATTTCGGGTTACCATATGCAAGAAGCAGGTGCTACTAACGATATTGAAATGGCATACACTTTAGCCGATGGATTAGATTATTTACGCACTGGTGTTAAAGCGGGTATTGATATCGATGCTTTTGCTCCACGTTTATCTTTCTTCTGGGCCGTTGGAATGAACCAATTTATGGAGATTGCTAAAATGCGTGCTGCACGTATGATTTGGGCTAAATTGGTAAAACAATTTAATCCTAAAAATCCAAAATCTTTAGCTTTACGTACACACTCGCAAACCTCAGGTTGGAGTTTAACCGAACAAGATCCGTTTAACAATGTTGGCCGAACTTGTATTGAGGCTATGGGTGCCGCATTAGGTCATACGCAATCGTTACACACCAATGCTTTGGATGAAGCTATTGCCTTGCCTACGGAATTCTCGGCACGTATTGCACGTAATACTCAAATTTATCTTCAAGATGAAACCAATATTTGCAAATCTCTTGATCCATGGGCAGGTTCGTACTATGTGGAAAGCTTAACCCAAGGAATTTATGAAAGAGCATGGAAACTTATTGAAGAGGTTGAAGAGCTTGGTGGAATGTCAAAAGCAATTGAAACAGGTGTTCCAAAAATGAGAATTGAGGAAGCTGCTGCGCGTGCGCAAGCTAAAATTGATTCAGGTGCCCAAACAATTGTTGGTGTTAATAAATATAAATTAGACAAAGAAGATCCATTAGAAATTCTTGATATTGATAATACAGCTGTTAGAGAGGCTCAGCTTAAGCGTATTGCTGAAGTAAAAGCCAACCGCAACAATGCTGATGTCAAAGCTGCACTTGCTGCCATTACTAAATGCGCTGAAACAGGTGAAGGTAATCTGCTTGAGTTAGCCGTTATTGCAGCTCAAAAACGAGCTACTTTAGGGGAGATTTCTGATGCATGTGAAACTGTTGTAGGGAGGTATAAAGCTGTGATACGATCAATTTCAGGAATTTATTCTTCAGAGGCACAAAACGATCCTGCTTTTATAAAGGCTCAGGAATTGTGTGCTGATTTTGCAAAAAAGGCAGGTCGCCAGCCAAGAATTATGGTTGCTAAAATGGGACAAGACGGTCACGATCGTGGTGCCAAAGTAGTTTCTACAGGTTACGCCGATATAGGTTTTGATGTTGACGTGGGCCCATTGTTCCAAACTCCGGAAGAAGCTGCAAAAGATGCTGTGGATAACGATGTGCACATTTTAGGAGTATCTTCTCTGGCTGCGGGTCACAAAACATTGATTCCAGCAGTAATGGAAGAGCTAAAAAAACTTGGCCGTGAAGATATTATGGTAATTGCCGGTGGGGTTATTCCATCTCAAGATTACAAATACCTTTATGATGCTGGTGTTGTAGGTGTATTTGGACCTGGAACTTCCGTTTCAAAAGCCGCTATTCAGATTTTGGAAATTCTGATAAAGACTATCTAGATTCTGTCCATAAACTCAGCGCTTTTTAAAGAAACTGGACTAGAGATTTCATTTTCGAGCCTGCCTGCTATAAGCATTCAGGCAGGGCTTGTGAAGTCAGAAAAACAAGGAGTCCCGATTGAAACATCGGGATGACTGGTTTTATGACGAACGTAGAAGTCGGACAGACACTATTTAACGGTAATATGACTAAACACAGAGACCTAACAGTTTTTAAAACCTGTTAGGTCTTTATAATATTAAAACCACCTCACTTTGGAGTGGTTTCCTTTTTAAAAGATCGCTGCTATTCACTAAATATTATACTGTTTAGTGAATTAAACGAACGTTTTTTCTCCATTCAATTAATCTTTTATCTGTCTCACTTTAACTTGTATCATTGGTAAATCGCCAACCATGGCTTCTACATTAGTAAACGGGTATTTCTCAATATAATAACTACCCGGTTTCCACGAACTCAGCTTGAGTAGTTTTCGGTGCTTATATCGGGCTTTGGTAACTCCTATCTTATTATTATGCTTTTCAAAATAATGGCTCCCCGATCCAATTTGCAGCTCTTCAGGTCTATTGTTCGAAAGCAATTCAATGGCCACAAAAACACCTGCTTCCGGAATCTCAATCTGATAATTCAAAATGTCTAACTCAACCCAAGCTCTGTCGTTTTCTACTTTACCAAATACATTCACAGGTAACAGTTCTTCGCCAACTTGCTTTGCCGAATCTACCTTGTAAACATGCAACCTAAATGGTGTTTTATTTGCATTCTTATTCTGAATAAATACACTAACATGTTCTAATATGCCATTCCCCTTTTTTAATGGAGCAACATAAATTCCAATTTGGCAAAATCGCCACAAGCTTATGTAGGTATCAACTCGTTTTAAATAATTTCCTCGAGAATAGAACTTATATTTGCTCCAGTCAATTTCAATTTCATTAAGCTCATAGGGTTTGGGGTTAAGAAAAATTATACTATCGATACTTTTAACATTTTGCTCAATAGTTACGCCATAATAAGCAATATTGGTGAGCTCAAAACCAATGGTAGAATCATTTTTTGCAGGCGAAATGCAAAATTCGCCTTGATGGTTGCTTACAAAACCTTCTGCATGTTTTGGTTGTATGTTGCAATATGGAACGGGCAACATTGTACTTGAATCTATTACAACAAAACAAGCCTTCTGAGCAAATAATGTAGTTGGCAAGAAAACAAAAAAACCAATAACGCATATTTTAAGAATCCCAGTCATTTTCTTACAAGATTTGGACTGACATTCAAAACGCTCCATACTTCAATTTATTTTTGGCTTAAAGCATCAACTGCTAAATATGCCATTAAAGTCATGCCTGTTTCAATGGAGTTTTCGTTAGCTAAAAACTTAGGTGAGTGTAATCCTCCTGTCTCTTTCTCATCGTTATAACCTACCCCCAAGCGATAAAAACATGCCGGATATTTCTGAGCATACCATCCAAAATCTTCAGCAGTCATTCTAATATCCAAATCGTGCACGCCTGCTTCGCCCAAAAACTCTTTAGCTGCCTTTTGGGCTTTAAGTGTAACTTCCGGGTTATTATATACCGATGGAAAACCTATTTGAATATCTACATCGGCGTTACCCCCCATACCATTGGCAACGGAAGTTGCAATGTTGCGAATTTTATCGTGAGCAACATAACGCCATTGCTCATCCATTATGCGAAAAGTACCTTCAAGTTTTATGGTTTCAGGAATAATATTCATGGCACTGCTGCAGGCAATGTTACCAAACGAAAGTACCGCAGGAACATTGGCGGGAATATTTCTACTAACAACTTGTTGTAAAGAAACCACCGCTTGCGATACCATTAATACGGTATCAATTGTATTGTATGGCAAGGCTGCATGTCCACCTTTACCCTTAAAATCAATATAAATTTCATCGGATGAAGCCATGTATTGCCCAGGACGAAAACCAACCTCACCAGCCGGCAATTCGGGATACACATGCTGCCCAATTATTAAGTCGGGAATATATTCATCGAACAAACCATCAGCCATCATAACACTTGCTCCACCGGGTAACTTTTCTTCACCTGGTTGAAAAACAAATAAAATGGTACCTGACAATTCAGCTTTAAGAGCATTTAATATTTTTGCAGCACCAAGCAAACAAGAAGCATGAATATCGTGCCCACAGGCATGCATAACGCCTTTTTTACATGATTTGTATGGCAGGTCGTTCTCCTCAACAATGGGTAATGCATCCATATCGGCACGTAGGGCAATGGTTTTACCCTCGCCTTTCTCTCCTTTTAAAATTCCTAAAATTCCATGCTCAGCAAAACCTGTTTTATAAGGAATTTCCATTTCATCAAGTTTGGAAGTAACAAAAGCCGATGTTTCTGACTCCTCAAAACTTAATTCAGGATTGGCGTGTATATGACGACGTATAGCAAGTATTTCTTCAAGATATTCCTTAGCTAATTGTTGTATTTTGGTTTTCATTAATTTCATTTTTGACATATAACAATATAGATAAATGATCAAATCAGATCATTAAAACACCAGCAAAGATAATTTAATAAAATGTGATTAAAAATCGGTACAAAGTGAAAGGTAGAAAACGCGAGGTAATACACGCCCACCATCAATGCCCCATGCCCAATCGGTGCGCACATAGTAACCCAATAAGCGACTACGAAGACCAAATCCTACTCCGGCAACTAACGGGGAGTGCTTTCTATCAATTATTATGGTAACCGGTTTTCGGTAAATTTCTTCATAGTCGTAAGCATTTACAGCATTTGCAGGATTAAAGCCTTCCCAAGCAGAACCCACATCAGTAAAGCCCATTAACATAAAATTATTTAAAAAATCGTTACTAATGGGTCGGTTAAAAATATATTGAATAATAGGCCACCTTAACTCAAAATTGGCCACTGCAAAACTATTTCCGTTACGTACATTTTGTACGAATCCGCGCATATTGGTTGCAACCGCTTGAAACACCCAGTTTTTATCTTGATTAATACGAATGGAATTATCAAATGTTGGTGTGTTTCTGCTTAAATTCATCCAATTATCAACACCTCCCAAATAGTAAATTAACAACGATTTACCGAAAGATGTACTGTAAGCAAAACGACTGGCAAATACCAATCCCCTATGAATAGGCAAATAATTCCTCACATCGGTTCCGAGTACAAATAAATGTGAGTTTTTATCGGAATTTAATTGGTTGTAGTACTCACCGAAAACCTTAAGTCTTGTGCCATCATACAAATTTAGTCCTAACGATCGGGTATTATCTAAAATATATTCACCTTTAAGGCCTCCCCAAAATTTATAGTCGTTAGGCTTATTTAAGGATGCCATAT
Source organism: Salinivirgaceae bacterium (assembly GCA_027858735.1). Taxonomy (GTDB): domain Bacteria; phylum Bacteroidota; class Bacteroidia; order Bacteroidales; family SZUA-534; genus GH45. The sequence continues at coordinate 16,683 of JAQICC010000046.1, read as the reverse complement.
CAAGTGCTTTGTACACCTGCTCATCAATACGTGCTGAAACTGTACCACGAAATGCTTGGATTTGAGAAATGGGGTACTTAAATACCGACATTAATTCATTGGTAAATATTTTGGAATATTCGTAGGCAGTTGCACTTTCAAATACTTGCCTATGGTAAATGACCTGTTTATCGAGCCTTGTTTTAAGGTTTTCTACACTTAGTAAATATTCATTCGATTCAAAATCAACACTAAAACGTATACCCCCTGTTATTTTATAGTCTTCAAATAAATCGATGGCTCCTACTTTGGTTAAAATATTAAACCCCGGATTAAAGTAAAAGGCGCTACCCGTAAAAGCCTGATAGCTTTGATTCATAAAGCCAAAATCGACCTGAGTAACCAAAAGATTGGAGTAAAAATTGGTAAAATATACCAATTGCTTTGGCAGGGTGAAAATATCCGTTTCTTCTTCCAAAGCCTCTTCTTGTGCTAAAAACTCGCGCTTTTCAACCTCAAAAACATAGTTATTAATATCAATAAGAGTGTCGTTAATAAAGTCGGGTACAAAACTGGCCACCATACTATCAGCCTCATACGCTTCAATTTCAAGTGCCAGCAAACTATCCATCTCATGCTTTTCAATGCAGTAGTTTCTAAACCATGTGTTCTGAAACTCCTCGGGTTTTGGCCTAAGTGCAGGATTAACTCCTGTTGAATAAAGCGTAAATTTCTTTTCCTTTTTTACAGCATCAGTAAATTTCTTAGCGCTATTATTAAAATCATAATCGACAATATTAAAAGCCCTATTTGTTATCGGATATGTTCGGGTAAAGTTTCTATAGTGAATGGAGGTGTCAATGAAGCTAATGGTACTATCAAAAGCAGCCAATCCACGATTTAAAATTCCGTTTTCATTCGTTAAATAAAAGTATTTATTTTTTTTGTACTCAAGGGGCTTTTTCTCATCAACACGCCATGTGTTTGTAATTTGAGTTAATTGATCCGTTTTATTCTTATAGTCGTATATAAAAACATCATAATTATCATTAAACGGTGATGCAACTCCTTTTTCAAATTTAGTTTCAGTAGTTTGACGGTTCGAAGAGAAAATGATACCTGCTGACTTATCTATAAATTTAGGATTAATATCATCAGCAATATCGTTTGTTATTCGGTTAAATGTACTGGCTATTACTGAATAAACAAATAGATCAGTATAGCCTTCTTCAACAGCTGAAAATACAATTTCTTGTCCATCGGGCGAAAAACTATAGTCAAGTACCTTATCCAAATAAAAAATTTCGCGCTGGGTGGTTTCCTTTGTTTCCAGCGCATAATAATCAAGCCAAATGTGTCCTTTCTCTTCATACACATAAGTAAGCAGGTCGCTTGTTGGGTGCCATTCAATAAGAGGATAAGAGCGATCAACAATTTGTTCCAATTTATTCTCTTTGCGTAACAGCTTTTTAGTTTTGCCAGTAGCTGTATTATAAAGCCAAATTTTATATTGCCCGTCTTGATTTGTTGTATAGGCTATATACTTGCCATTTGGCGACATTTTTACCTGATTATATAAATATTTCTTTTTTGGACGCTTAACAAATTGTTCTTTGTCCTCTGGTATATCATTTCGCATGGCAATCTCATCCTCGTATCTAGCTTGTGAATAGTAAAACCAATCGTTTAATACATCTTTTAAGGGCATACCTAAAACATATAAAAACCCCGATTTTACATTTTTGCTTATACGACTCATATAAACAATTTGTGATACAATAGGATCACCGTAGGTTTCCGATAAATAGCGCCAAAAAGAATGTCCCGCTATTTTAGCATCTTCACCATGCAGTCGATGTATTTTATGCGCTTTACCTTTAAGAATAGATGCTTTTATTTTAGCTTCTGTATCAAAGTCGGTATCGTAAGCTATATAGCTTATTAATCCGGGAATGAACCATTCCGGCAAATTCAACATGGTTGATGAGGATACTCTGTCGCGGAAATTACCACCATACAGCATCTCATTTATCAAAACCTCGGTTATTGAAGCTCGAATTTGCTTTTTTAATTTATGATGATCCCCTTCATAATACACAAAAACCTTGTTGTCGACAATTCGTGTAACTCCACCTATATTGTACTCTTCCGATCCAGTTACTAATCCAATATTACTCTGCCGGAATTCGCTCTGTTTATTGTATATTATAAAAATCATGCGCCGCTGAAGAATCTCTTCAAGGGTATATTCAATTTGCTCAAGCTCCTCCATGGCAATTTGGGCAACATATTCAGCTAGTTTATTACCACTAACATAAAAGTATGTGTCGAATTTTGTAAAACGATAATACTGCCAATAAAAGTCATTATACTGAACTCGGCTTTTCCCAAAGTTCATTTGGTGTCCATTATAAAACTGAGCCATTAGGGGCGACACCAACCCAAAAATGGTTATGAATAAGATGGTTATATGAATTTTAGTTTTATGCAAAATAGTTGAAAGACTATATTAAAAATTATTCGTTCAATTGATTCATGCGTTGGCGAACTACATCGTATATTAAAACCGATGCTGCAACTGATACGTTTAACGATTGTATTTTCCCAAGTATGGGTATTTTAATTAAATTATCGCAAAATCGAATTATCTCATTACTCAATCCGGTATCTTCCGATCCCATAATAATGCACAAGGGACCACTAAAATCTGATTGATAATAATTATCGATAGCTTTTTCTGTGGCTCCAAAAAGTACCAATCCGCTTAACTGCAAATACTCCATGGCTTTCTTCAAATTTGGCACCCTGCATACCGGCATTTTATGCAAAGCACCAGCCGAGGTTTTTATTGCATCCGAACCAATACGAGCCGAACCTTTTTCAGGGATAACAATAGCATTTACTCCGGCACATTCTGCAGTTCGCACAATTGCCCCAAAGTTTCTTACATCAGAAACTTCATCGAGTGCTAGAATAAACGGAATTTCTCCTTTTTCAAAAATAGCAGTAATGGTATCTTCAAGACCATAGAAAGTTATTGGCGACATTAATGCAATTACGCCTTGATGGTTTTTACGCGTAAGCCTGTTTAGTTTTTCTTCAGGCACATACTGAAAGGAGATGTTATCTTCATTTATTACGGTTTGAAGCTCTTTTATAAGATCGCCTTTAGGACCTCTTTTTATAAGGACTTTGTCAATGTCTTTGCCAAATCTTATGGCTTCTAATACAGCTCGTATTCCAAAAATAAAATCGTCTGTAGGTTTATCGTTTCTATCGTTCATTATTAAGGATTTAGTGAGAACACTCTTCCATCGCGCCAAGTAGTAATAGCATTATACCACATGCGTGAATACAAATCGGAGCGTTCAAGTATATGTGTTGTGCCAAAAATGGGGTGTTGTTCTCTAAAAAAGAAAAATTTCGTAGCCTCTTTGCCTCCTTTGCCGTAAATCCAATATTCTCCATCATCGGTAATTCGGGTTACGGCAGGCGCTCCACAAATTACATAAATCATTCCTCTATCGGTTAGCCACCCTTCTTTGTAATCGGTAAAATAGTAATTAGCCAATTGAACCCTGTTGTAAAAAACCCTAATTAGCTCGCGCGATTTATCTAAATCTTTGGTCGAATTTAACCAAAAAGTATCAACAGCTTGTTTCATTGATAGTAAGTTACTAAGTTTTTTAAGCTCTTTAGCTGTACATAAATACGACAAAGGCTTAAATAACTCCTCAGGCGTTTTTAAATAGGGATAATAGCTATTTAAACAGACATATTTTTCCCCCAATAACTCCTTGCTATTGGTAAAATAATAAATGCCTTTCTCTTTAAAAATAAATAGGGTAGTATCGGGATTTTCAACTATCCATGAGGTATCAGCAGGGTTAGGTTGCAGCAATACTTCTTGTTGAATATCAGGGGGAATGGGAAGTTCATTATCGGGCTTGTAATATGAAACACGCATAGGCTTTGTATCATACATTTCGGTTCGTACTCTAAAGGTATCGGCAACAGAAAAATGCGAATAAAACAAAGGGTTACCATACTGCGATAAAAACATAAAACTTTCGCTGCCACCTTTATTCGAAAGGGTATATTCAATTACGTTTGATACTGTATGCCGAATATTTCTATCGCTTAAAAAAACTTCAATAATGTATTTTCCTTCCTCTGTAAGGTTTAGCGGAACATAACCCAAAAAGTGCGAGCGTGGCTTACCTTTAAGCGCAAAATTACTGGTTAAGCTATCAATTATAATTATGCTACTGTAGCTATTCGTTACTCTAAAAAATAATTGAGCTCGGGCGGTAGATATTGAATCGTCGAATGCCGGAAAATAGGTCAGCTCATTTGGAAAAAAACGAAAATACAAGCGAACATCATTAGCCGATTTCATATAAATGGAATATTCGGGATGCAAATTACGTTCAGAAGGGTTGTATTGATCGGCGAAATTACGGTTGTCGATGGTTTCGTATACCGTTTTACACGAAGTAAAATAACCCATAGAACATATTAATATTAGGGCAGTTAATAGGTTCTTATTCGAGATTTTATGGTATAAAGGCTTACTCACGCAACACTAATAATGTGAATACGTGAAATTATAAAAAATATACGTAGAAACTGATTAATTTTAGCTTATTATCTACTCTTCACTCGTAAAATAAATTCTTTTAAATTCAGGCAGTTTATTTTTTACTGTAACGAATATTTTATAAGCGTCGTTACTCAGTAAAAAAGAACGACTAAAATTTAAAAATAGCTTAAAATCAATTAGTGTATCACCTGTAAAGCCAGTGAATTCCGACAACATTTTCATATTAAACTTCTCTTCAATAATTTTATCACCCGCTTCATTATTAATAAGTTCCAAACACTTTTTTATACTTTTCTCTCTATCGCTAAAAGCGTTATAAATTGCAGATATGGGACTCGGTAGCATTTGTTTGGGTATCACTCTTTCATCATCACGAATCCACTTGTAATTTTTTCGTGAAACCCCAGGAATAATAAACTGATTTTCCCATTCATTAGTGGGCAACCGCATATTCGTAAAATCGTAACAAAACTGATTCATACGACTTAAGGCTAAAATATCAATTACATCAAGCAAATAGGAAGTTTCTTGCAGTTTTATCTCAACAAAAAGCACTGCTGACAATAAGGTATCTGGCAAAGCAAATATTTTGTCTTTATAACCAAGAGCTCTAAAAATTAAGGTATCTGATTTTAATAAGGTGGTTTTAAAAATACCCATTGAATCAGAAATTGTTCCTAATCCTGTACGTTTATTAATAATGTGAACATAAGAATTGTCAACAGTTGTATCGGCACTATAAATTACACCGGCCAATCGTATTGGTAAAGAATCTACTTGTGCAAAAGTATTTAATGCATAAAATAGAATAAAGGATAGTATGGTAATTGTTGTTTTCAATATTGTAAATATCAGTAAAATAACCTCATATTTGCATTTAGCATTTTGGTTTAACCAAACTTTAACACACTTAAACGTTTTATTAAGAATTTAAAATTTTTCAAGCAAAAAGAGGGGCTGATAAAAAATGCAATAGAATTAATAATTAAGGAAATTTAAATGATAGCAAAAACTCAAAAAACCTACAAAAATCTATATTTCGACTTAGATAAAACTCTCTATGATATAATGTCGAACACAAAACAAACCCTAATCGAGTTGATAAACAGATACATCTCAGAGCTCAACCCTGTTATAAGCGAATTCTTAGATTTTTACTATCAAAAAAACGAAGAGCTTTGGTTGCAATACCGAAATGGAGAACTAAGGAAAGAAGTATTGCGCACAAAGCGGTTTTCTGATTCATTAATAAAATTTGGTATTCACGATGAAGCTCTAGCCAAAAAACTTTCAACCGCTTATATTAACGAAAGCCCCTATAAAACCAAATTATTTCCGAATACCATTGAAACGCTTGAATATTTAAAAGCCAAAGGCTACCGTATGTTTTTGCTTAGCAATGGTTTTTTAGAAGTTCAGGTTATAAAAATTAGGGAAAGCAAGCTTGAACCCTTCTTTGAGAAAATGATGACATCGGAAGAGGCCGGATACCAGAAGCCTCATCAAAAAATATTTGAGTATGCCTTAAAAACAGTGAATTCTAGAAAAAGCGAAAGTATTATGATTGGTGATGATATTGATAATGATATTTTTGGAGCCAAAAGGTTTGGAATGGATACAATATATTTCAATCCTGAAAAAACGAAGCAAACCATTCAACCAACTTTTGAAATAAGCGATTTAAAAGAGCTTCAAACTATTTTATAAATTTGGACCACCGCCTTCCTGGCGGTAAATTAAAAATCGCCTGAAAAGCGTTGGTAGCATTTGAAAACGATTTACCCACTTATTATGAACAACATTCAACAACAAAAAAAAGAACTCCGAAAAATCGTTCGAGATTTCAAAGCCCTACAAACCATTGAAGACAAAATGGCTCAATCAGAGGCTATATTTAAAAAGGTTGAGCAACTAACAGAATTTACTAACGCTAAAGTTGTAATGCTTTATTGGAGCATGTACGATGAGGTTTCAACGCATGCTTTTATTGATAAATGGGGCCAAACAAAAACTATATTACTGCCTATGGTTGATGGCAATCGCTTACGCATAAAACAGTACGTGGGTTCACAAAGTATGCAAAAAGGCGAACTATTTGATATTCCGGAACCAACCGGGACTGATTATACAAATACAAGTGCGATAGACTTAATTATAGTTCCAGGAGTAGCTTTTGACAAAAATAACAACCGAATAGGACGTGGACGAGGCTATTACGACAAACTGCTTGAGAATTCTAAAGCAATAAAACTAGGGGTATGTTTCGATTACCAATTTTTTGACGATATCCCGATTGAAAAACACGATTTACCGATGAATAAAATTATAATAAAATAGAAAAAGGTGAGCAAACGCTCACCTTTTTCTATTTTGAATTATCAATGAATTTTATTTTAACAATTTTGTATTCATGCTATTGTTTCCCGCTTTACCAGTATTTGGCTTTCTTGGTGTATTAATTCTCGACTTAGCTCTATCTTTCTTCTCTTTAGAAACAACCTGAGTATTCGATTTTGATGATGAAATAATTGGCCAAACACCAATAGCATCTACATCAACATGTGTATTTTGATCAATTGAAAATCCGAATTTATTTCCATAATCTTGTGCATCTTCTGAATAAATAAACACTTCATTTAAAAAGAAATAATAAACGCCTTCATAATTTCTTACTGTTAATTTATTCCAATCTTCGAAATAGCCATCGCTTGTACTAGTCCATCCCGATGCATTGCCATATACATTAACATAGTATTGATCGTTTTTAAATTTAAATCGATTATTGCCTACATCAGGATCCAATCCAAACATCAGTCCAGAACCATAAATTCCGTTATCTATTGTATTTCTCATTGAAGTTTCAAGCTCCCAGTTGCCCGATGGCAAGTCTGCGGCATTGGTATAATAGTATCTACCATAAAGATCGCTGGCTGTGCTATTATCGATCATGGTATAATATCCGCTTGAAATATCTATATAGGCCTCCCAATAATCGCCAGAGTCTTCAAACCATTCGCCAGAGGAATTAGTTCCATCAAAATTGTTAAAATAAATCGCATCACCCCAATCAACTCCCCAATAATCTGCAGGGTCAGTTCCCGTACTGCCGCCTCCTTCAATTACAATTTGGTTTATTACCTCATCAGTTGAAGAACCCGATTTGGCAATTAGTTTCATTTCAAAAGTTCCCGCAGCTGGGAAATAAAGAATAGGATCTTTATCGGTTGATATAATATCATCATAACCTATTTGATACCATTCATAGGAATCAGCACCTTCAGAACAATTCGTAAAATAAACATCTTCATCAACAGCTGCCGGGTTTGGTGACATGGTAAAACATGCGGTAACTTCATCTTCAGCAGGTACAACAACTAATTCATGTACTTCCTCATCAGATGATTCCCCTGAGATAGCTTTTAGCGTAACGTTAAATTTACCTTCAACAGTAAAATAGAATTCTTTAGGAATTTCATCATGTGAATCTATTTTACCATCGCTATTAATATCCCATTCATAGGAATCAGCTCCTTCAGAACAATTTGTAAAAAAAAGCTCTTCCCCCACCATTGCAGGATTTGGCGATACTGTAAAACAAGCAATAACACTCGATTCTACATACACCGTTTGTGAAGTTTGATCCTTCAAACCTTTATTTTCAACAATCAGGCTAACTTCATACTGTCCCGACTCCTCATATTTATGAGTAGGACTTTCTCCCACACTAACATTACCATCACCAAAATTCCACTCAGAATTTTGAAAATCCGTTGAAGTATTGGTAAATGTAACAACATCTCCAGGTTCAATGCCCGATGCAGGTAAATATGAGAAACTTGCAGTAGGTTTTTTGGTTTCTTCTCTGGGGTCACAACTCGTAGCAATAAAAATTATCATAGCAATAATTCCGAAAATAGAGAAAGACTTCTTCATATCAAATTGTTTTGGTTAACGATTATCTTTTCAAAAATACAAAAAAGAAGCGAATTGATAAACTCCAATTTTCTTTAAATTCATTTAATTGTGAATTATTGAGAACCCGATCACTAAAAATTTAGTAAATTTGGTTATTCAACAAGTGTAACCAAATAATATAAATTATGAATACTCTTACTCGCTTAGTTTTTTTTAGTCTTATTTTTACCTCATTTACCCTATTTGCTCAGTTTGAGCAAAAGCTAACAATTAATGGATCAGCAGCATTTGTTTATCCCGATTTAGGCGAAGAATATTCAAGCTATGGTAACGGCTATGGATTAGAGGGAGGATTGCAGTATAACTTGAATAGAAAGTTCTCATTATATGGAGCAGCTCGCTTTTACTATATGTTTGGGGCAGCTCAATATACTGAGGCTTACTACGATAACATTTCAATAGGGGGAGGTGCAAAATTAAATATACTCCCCAATATGAAAATAAACCCCTTTTTATTTGGCGAAGCAAATATAAATTTCATTTGGCTTGAAGAATACATTTATTCTAGCAGTTCTTTAAATGATGAATTTGGAACATCAATTGGAGGACTTGGTGGAGGTGGTTTAGATTTTATATTGAATGATAATTTCGCCATTTATATCCAATCAGGTATGTTCTACACTTATTGGGATGGCCGCACTAATCTATACTCGCAAATTGGAGCGAGAATTAACTTAATTAAGTCGAAAACATTGTAATTTTTAATTATTGAAGCCATGCGACGTATTGTATTTTTATTAAGTTTTGTATTTATAGCGCAGTTTTCAATAGCTCAAATTGCCCCTGAAATTGTGCTAACAGCTAAAAAGCACAAGGTATGGTGCATTGCATACAGCACCGATGGAAAATACCTTGCCTCGGGTGGTGACGATGGAACTATTATTGTTTATAAAACAGATACTTATGGTGAAATAGGCCGATTTTCAGGGTTAAAAGATGTACCCATTTCAGTTTGCTTTTCGCACGATGGCAAAAAATTAGCAGCAGGAGGTAAAGATAATAAGGTTACTATCTGGGATTTAGCATCGCATAATCAATTACTAATTTTAAAAGGGCATAAAGGGGCCATTGTGAAAATTGAATATAGCCCCGATGATAAACTAATAGCAACAGCCAGCTATGATAAAACCATTAAGCTCTGGAATGCCCAAACAGGGCAGTTAAAAAGCACACTTAAAGGGCATACAAAAGAAGTTAACTCTCTATCGTTTTCACCAAATGGCGATAAAATAGCCTCTGGTAGTGGCGATAAAACCATTAAAATTTGGGATGTTGCTTCGGCATCATTAAGCCTGAACATTCCGGCTCACACCAATTGGGTTCGCACTGTGGTTTACAGCCCCGATGGTAGTTTAATAGCCAGTGGTGGCGATGATAGACAAATTCATTTGTGGGATGCTATAAGTGGTAACAAACTAAATACATTTAAAGGACACAAAAACTGGATTAGCTCGCTTGATTTTAGTCCTGATGGAAATTACTTAATAAGTGGTTGTTTAGATAATATCTTGATTCTAACAGATATTAAGACTGGAAAAATGGTGTTTCAATCGGCTAAGCAGAACAACAAAATTATAGCTGTTGATTTTAATCCTAATGGGCAAAATTTCGCTTTTGCTGCCCTACTCGACCCCGATTTACAAGTGTGGAATACTTCCGATTTGCTTATTAAACCAATGACTAAGAACGTAGCCCAAAAGGCTTCATCAAAATCTGGTTTAGCTCCTAAAGTTGAATGGGTAGTTCCTACAACTAGTAAAGCAAGTAGCGAAGCTTCTATAATGATTAAAACTAATATCACTACAGAATCAAGCCTGCGTAAAATTGAATTGTATGTTAACAACCAGCTATTTAACTCGAAAGACAGGGCCGAATTAATGATGGAAACTGCCGAGGGTGGTTTAATTACTTACGAAGAGCTGGTTATTTTAAACGATGGCGAGAATAGTATTCAGGTAAAAGCAAAAAATATTGTTGGCGAAGCTAGTTCATCGGTCATTAAAATTAACTATTCAGCCATACCGGTTGAACTTATTTCGTGGATACAGCCTGCCACACCTGTAATGGAATTAAGTAACAACGAATTTCTGATTAAGGCCAATATCAATAAGGCCAATTCACAGCAAGAAGTTTCGGTATTGTCAAATGGTGTAGTTATTGGCACCTACACCATACCTGCTCAAGGCGGAGTTGTTAATCATAATGTGAAATTAAACCCGGGTGATAATGCTGTAAGTTTTAGAGTAAAAACAAGCACCTACACCAAAGAAACAGAATCAAGGGTTTTACATTATAGTCTAGCCGAACCACCTGAAATTGTTTGGCAAAATCCAGTACGCGACCTAAGCAGTTTTATTTCAGCTATAAATATAAAGGCTCAAATTAACTCGAAAATTCCTATTGATAAAGTTGAAATACAAGTAAATGGTTTGTCAATTTACACAAAACAATTAGAGCAACAGAACACTTTTACTATAGATAATAATATTCAGGTAGCCGCCGAACAAAACATTATAAAAATTATAGCTACAAACAAATCAGGAGAATCGGTTTCAACGCCAAAAACAATAACCTATCAGGCACCTGAAAAAACAAATATTAGCTGGACTAATCCGTCTTCAAATGCAGAAGTTTACAATTCATCGTTTGAGCTGAAGGCTTGCATTCAATCAAAAACCGATATAAGTGCTATTAAAATATATAGCGGCGATGTTTTAATTCATTCTGAAGAAAATCCTTCAATAGATAAAACCGGAGAATGTGCCATTGAGTTATCGAAACTCACTATATTAAAACAAGGCGAAAACAACTTTAGAATTGACGCTGAAAATTTGGCTGGCACTACCCAATCGGTTAAAAGAGTTATAAACTATGTTATTCCTCAATTGGCTAGTGTAAATTGGGTTCAACCAAATACTACACAGACTTCAACCTCCGATAAAAATTTTAATTTAAAAGCTTGTATTCAATCAAATACACCAATTTTAAATATCGATTTAATAGCCAACAGCCAAATTATTAGCTCGCAACCGCAAGACCAGAATGCACTTGCCGACTGCACCTTCGATTATGAACAACTTATATCGCTTAACAGTGGTAATAATACGGTGATGCTCAAAATTAAAAGTATTGCTGGCGAGGCAATTTCTCAACCTCTGTTTATCGACCATAAATCTGCAAATCCGTACCGATTTGCCCTTATTATTGGCAATGAAGACTACAGTTCGTATCAAACAGGTATTGACAGCGAAAGCAATGTTGATTTTGCGATAAATGATGCAAGAAAGTTTAAAGAAACCTGCCAAAATCAGTTTGGCATTAAAGCAGAGAAAATTGTTTACTTAGAAAATGCTCGCCAAATGGAAATGGTGAGAGCTGTAAATAAACTAAGCTTGCTAATTAAAGCATCAGAGGGGAAAGCTGAGGTATTGGTGTTTTACGCCGGACATGGTTTCCCAGATGAAAAAACGAAAGAACCATTTTTAATTCCGGTTGACGTTAGTGGAAGCGATTTAGCTTTTGGTGGGGGTATAAAGCTTACTCAATTTTATGAACTTTTAACCGAGTATCCCGCTGTCAGAGTAACTGTATTTTTAGATGCTTGTTTTAGTGGCGGTGCACGTAACCAAGGCTTGATAGCTGCTCGCGGTGTTAAAATTGTACCTAAAGAGACCAAACAAGCTGTAAAAAAGAAACTAATTGTATTTACAGCAAGCTCTGGAAGTGAAAGCTCACTGCCTTATAAAGATAAACAGCACGGTATGTTTACCTACTATTTATTGAAAAAATTGAATGAAACTAAAGGTACAGTAAGCTATAAAGAACTTTCCGATTATTTAAAGTACGAAGTAAATGTAAATTCATTGCTAATAAACAACAAAGAGCAACAGCCTCAAACCAATATTAGCGAGGAAGTTGGAGAGGAGTGGAAAACGTGGAGATTTAACGAATAACTTTATGAATGCTATATGGCAACAGGGCTTACTTTAATATGAAAATGAAAATCAGATAAAAAAACATGACTAACCGAATACTTATTATTTTTATATAGATTCCCTCAAAAAAGTGTGACAATTGAAAAACTAAGTCGTTATTAAAATAGATTATTGAGGTTATTTACTAATTTTATTAGATTACTAAAACGTTTTATTATGGAAAATATATCGAATCAACAAAATAATGGTCAAGGATTTGCTATTGCCAGTTTGGTAATTGGAATTTTCGCAATTCTTTTTTCAATTATTCCATGCGTGGGCACTTCGGCCATATTAATTGGGATTGTAGCAATAGTTTTTGGTACCGTAGCCCTAACCAAAGCTCAAACTCATGATACTCCAAAAGGATTAAGTATTGTTGGCATTTCGCTTGGAGGACTTGCCATTTTAATTGCTACTCTTTGGTTGGTTTTTGTTGTAGGTTCAAAAAGTATTATTAGAGAAAAATTTGAAAATGTTTTTGAATGGGCCGAAGAGTTCGACAATATTGAAATTGACGATAATGATTTTAAAGATATGGAATCATTAGAGGAACTTGAAAATGCTTTAGATGAACTTGAAGGCGTTATTGATAGCGCTAATGATGAAACTGACAAGGTGCTTGAAGATGTTCATAAAGATGCAAAGGAGGCTATTAAAGATGCCAAAGAAGAAATAAAGGATGCCAAAAAAGATGCCAAAGAAGAAATAAAGGATTCAAAAGAAGAGGTTCAAGGAGCCATAAAGGATGCAAAAGGAAAGGTTCAAGAAGCAACAGAAGAGCTTTAAACAAAGGATTATTGCGAAAAACAACGATTCTTATTTTATTATAAATCTTATTATTGCCGGAATACTTGTGCTTATGCTAGTATATTCCGGCATTTTTTCAGCTTCTGGTTTAACTCATCCAATAAAATCGGCAACAACCGAACCTACTATAAGCACTGGAATGTCACGAGCATTTTCTGAGATTGTTCGAGGTCATTTTTCTCAAGCTTTACAGTATAATCCCTATTCAATTACAATTTTTATTTTCTTTTTTTCTCAGTTAGTCATGCGTTTAATTTGTACCATCCTGTTGTTAAGCAGCTATATTTCAGAAAAGCTTTTAATAATTGCAGATATTTTGCTTTCAGTTTTATTATTTTTGTTAACGTTTTACGAATTTATATCAGATCAATTCGAGCATCTATAAAACGAAAATGAGAAAAAATATACTATATCCCTTCATAGGTCTTTTATTACTAAATATTGCATGCAACAATCAACTTAAAAAAGATATTGTTGAAATTTATGATGATGGTTCTCCCAAAAAAGAATCCTTTTATAAACTTACTGGCGATAAAAAAGAGGTTATAAAAGAGATTCAATTCTATGAAAATGGTCAAAAAGAATATGTTGGCCACTTTATAAAAGGAAAAAAAGATGGAAAATGGACTTATTGGAATATTAATGGTAAAAAAAAGAGTGAAGGCTATTTTATTAAGGGTATAAGAACTGGTGAAGCACAAGTTTTTCATGAAAATGGAAAGATTTTCTATAAAGGAGAATACATTGATGGACAAAAAAATGGTGTTTGGATATTTTATAATAAACAAGGAAAAAAAGTGAATGAAGTAACCTTTAAAATGGGCACAATTATAATTCAAAAGAATGATTCAACCGTAGCAGATAATTAAAGCAAAAATGACACAAAAAAATATTCAAGTACAAGTTTCATCGGAAGTTGGAGAATTAGAGGCTGTTATTGTTCATACACCTGGGCAAGAAGTAGAAAATATGACTCCAAAAAATGCTGAACGAGCTCTGTATAGCGATATATTGAATTTATCGGTAGCACAAAAAGAGTATAGCCAGTTTAAGGGAGTTCTTGAAAAGCATGCCCAAGTTTTTGAAATGCGCGATTTGCTCAAAGATATTCTAGAAGCTGATAAAGTAAAAAAGAAACTTCTAGACGAAATTTTTCAATTTGAAAAAATTCATGATAATATAGAATACTTGCTATCACTCTCAACTGACGAGTTGACTCATAATTTAATAGAAGGTGTAATAATGAAAAAGGATAATCTTACCCGATTTTTCCATAAGGATCGATATTCACTTCGCCCCCTGCATAATTTCTTTTTTATGCGTGATGCTTCTATGTCGATTAATAATGAGGTATTAATTGGTAAAATGGCAAGTTTAGTTCGCGATCGCGAAACACGAATTATGGAAGCAATTTTCAATCACCATCCAACGTTTTCAACTAAAACAGTTAATGCCGCACGTTACACTAAATCAAATGCAGAAATTTCTATTGAAGGAGGCGATGTATTAGTGGCACGTGAAGATATCTTAATTATTGGTACCGGTACAAGAACAACATCGCATGGAATCGATTTTATTCTTGAACAAGCAAAAGTTAAAGGGTCAATTAAACACATTATTGTACAAGAACTGCCCAGCACCTTAGAATCATTCATCCATCTTGATATGGTTTTTACCTTTCTTGATAATAACAAGTGCATGGTTTACGAGCCCGTAATATTAAGCCCCAACAAATACCGGACTGTTCATATTCAAATTGATAATGGAAAGGTTAAAATAGATACTGTTTCGAATCTAATATCAATTCTAAATAAACTGGGCTTTGAAATTGAACCCGTTTTTTGTGGCGGTCAAGCCGATCCTTGGACTCAGGAACGCGAACAATGGCATAGTGGGGCAAACTTTTTTGCACTTGCACCAGGTAAAGTAATTGGTTATGCAAGAAATGTTTATACTCAAGAAGAAATGAACAAACATGGCTTCGAAATTATTAAAGCTAAAGATGTTCTTAATAACAAAATAGACTTACTACAATACCAAAAATATATGATTTCAATTGATGGATCGGAATTAGCTCGCGGTGGAGGCGGTGCACGTTGTATGTCAATGCCTGTAAGAAGAAAGATTGCTACTTGGTAACTACTTTGGAGCCAATCCAAACTATTAAACTTTCTATATACACTTCCTAAATACAAGGTGGTTCAGTTATTGTGACATCAGGTTATTAATACTTGAAAAAGTATTCTATATTTAAAAATAAATTCCTAATGAAATATGCGTAAATTAAAAAATGAGGAGCTCGGAAGGCTCACTATTGAAGAATATAAACAAAGCAATAAAACACCAATAGCCATAATTTTAGACAATATTAGAAGCCTAAACAATATAGGCTCGGTATTTCGTACAGGCGATGGACTTTGTATTGAACAAATATATTTATGCGGAATTACTGCAACACCACCAAATAAAGACATTCATAAAACGGCTCTAGGTGCTACAGAATCAGTTACCTGGAAATATAAAAAAGATACTTTAGACGCAATTAAACAATTAAAATCTGAAGGATACACTATTGTTTCCGTTGAGCAAGCAGAGGGTAGCATAATGCTGCAAAATTTTAAGGTTAAGGTTGAAGAAAAATATGCTTTGGTATTTGGCCACGAAGTAAAGGGCGTTGCTCAAAATGTTGTTGATGCTAGCGATTATTGCCTTGAAATCCCCCAATTTGGTACAAAACACTCCTTTAATATTTCCGTAAGCGCAGGAATGGTTATGTGGGAACTTTTTAGGCAAATGCGCTACTAATGCAATATTAACAGTTTCACATTTATCATAATATAGTTGTAAATAGCACAAAAAAAGCCCCACCTATAAAATAGTTGAGGCTTAAAATTGGGCGGCGGTCCCGAAGCTAGTTCGGGATTCGCAATATTTTCAATATAAATTATCACAAAAAAAAAGGTTCAACCAAATAAATGATTGAACCTTTTTAAAATTGGGCGGCGACCTACTCTCCCACATAATTGCAGTACCATCGGCGCTATAGGGCTTAACTTCTCTGTTCGGTATGGGAAGAGGTGGAGCCCCTATGCTATAACCACCTAAATATTTTTATTAGTTCTAAGTTCGTAGCTCATAGCTCGTAGGAAACTCCTATCAGCTATCAGATCTCAACTTTGAGCTAATCCAATATCTTAACATGTCAAAAAATATAGTAAAATATACATAATTTCAGTGTAATATTCGTAAGTCTTCGGGTAATTAGTATTGCTCGGCTTTGACATCACTGCCTTTACACCTGCAACCTATCAACGTCGTAGTCTCCAACGACCCTTAAAGGAA
>JAQICC010000042.1 GCA_027858735.1 Salinivirgaceae bacterium | reverse complement strand
TTCCTTTAAGGGTCGTTGGAGACTACGACGTTGATAGGTTGCAGGTGTAAAGGCAGTGATGTCAAAGCCGAGCAATACTAATTACCCGAAGACTTACGAATATTACACTGAAATTATGTGTATTTTACTATATTTTTTGACATGTTAAGATATTGGATTAGCTCAAAGTTGAGAGCTGATAGCTGATAGGAGTTTCCTACGAGCTATGAGCTACGAACTTAGAACTAATAAAAATATTTAGGTGGTTATAGCATAGGGGCTCCACCTCTTCCCATATCGAACAGAGAAGTTAAGCCCTATAGCGCCGATGGTACTGCAATTATGTGGGAGAGTAGGTCGCCGCCCAATTTTAAAAGGTTCAATCATTTATTTGGTTGAACCTTTTTTTTTTGTGATAATTTATATTGAAAATATTGCGAATCCCGAAGGATTTCGGGAGCGCCGCCCAATTTTAGGCCTCGATTGTTTAACAATCGAGGCTTTTTTATTACAAATAATTTAAAAGACAGGTAGTCTTGTCCCGGACTTGTTTCGGGAGCGCCGCCCAATTTTAAGCCTCAGCTATTTTATAGTTGGGGCTTTTTTGTGCTTTTTATTGTATATTATGTTTAATAAAAGCTTTCCAATTAAATCATTGTTAAATATTATGCAAATAAATACGCTAGCATTTATATTATACATAATATTATAATTTATTCGACGTTAATGTTGAAACCAAATAACGATAATTTTATTTCTTTGAATTAAGTATTTGATGTTTATATTTTATCGACCAAAATTAATACTATAGAAGAAAATGAAGAACATAATTAAAAAACTCCCGCTGTTTTTTGCGCTGTTTGCATTATCAATAACCACTTTTGCAGCAAAGTATTCTGTTAGTGGATATGTTCAAGATGCAAGTTCAGGCGAAAAGCTTATTGGAGCGTCTGTTTATGATAAAATTTCAGGATTGGGTACATCAACCAATGAATATGGATACTATACTTTAACTTTAAATGAGGCCCAATTGGTATTAGCTATTTCATATGTAGGTTATAAGACTTATAGTGACAGTATTTACCTCAATAAAAATATGGTAAAAGTTATTAAGCTAGAACAATCTGTTTTACTCAATGAAGTAAAAGTATCATCAAATAGTCCGCAGTCTGTTGTTGAAAATTCGCAAATGAGTATGGTTTCAATTCCTGTAGCAGATATTAAAAGTATACCTATGTTTATGGGCGAAGCTGATATTATAAAAACTATACAGCTAATGCCTGGTGTCCAATCGGGAACGGAAGGTACGAGTGGTATTTATGTGCGAGGTGGCGGACCTGATCAGAATTTGTTTTTATTAGATGGAGTACCTATTTACAACGCAAGTCATCTTTTTGGATTTTTCTCGGTTTTTAATCCCGATGCAATTTCAAATTTAACGCTAACTAAAGGAGGTTTTCCTGCTCATTACGGAGGACGATTATCTTCGGTTATTGATATACGCCTTAAAGAAGGAAATATGAAAGAGTTTAAAGGTTCTGGATCAATTGGATTGTTGGCATCTAAACTAATGCTTGAAGGTCCGATTATAAAAGATAAAATGTCGTTTGTTATTTCTGGGCGACGAACATATTTTGATGCATTAATGGCTCCGGTAATTAAAAGTATTAATAGAACTAATGGTAGCAACGCAAAACAAGGTTATTTTTTTTATGATATTAATGCTAAACTAAACTACATTTTTTCGAATAAAGATAGAGTTTATTTAAGTGCCTACACTGGTAAGGATAAACTGTACGAAAAAAGCAGTTCGAGTTATATTGAAGACGATGTTTCGTATGATTTGAGCAGTGAATATGGATTGGAATGGGGAAATAGTTTGACTGCATTACGATGGAATCATGTATTTGGAAGCAGGTTGTTTAGTAATACAAGTTTAATATATAGCAATTATCGTTATAATAATTTCGATTATTATAGCAAAAATGCTGAAACGTATTATGCTGAAGCGGATACTTTGGATCAAGGATACAAATATGATAATTATTGTGGAATTGAAGATTATGGAGCTATTATTGATTTTGACTTTCGCCCATCACCGAATCACTCTATTCGGTTTGGAGGTAAGTATTTGTATCATAAGTTTGATCCTAATACAGAAGCCATAGAATCAATAGGTAAGTCGGATTCAATTATTGATAAAAACTTTAATTATAAAAGTATTTATGCTAATGAATACTATTTATACGGTGAAGATAATATGCAGATAGGTTCACGAATTAGAGCAAATTTTGGACTTCATTATTCTGCTTTTTTTGTCAATGGAAAGTCTTACCATTCTCTTCAACCAAGGCTTAGCGGAAGATATATGCTAAGTGATAATATGTCTTTTAAATTAGCTTTTTCACGAATGGATCAAAATATTCATTTACTTACCAATAGTACCATAGGGTTACCAAACGATTTATGGGTTCCTGCAACGGATCGTACGCCTCCGCAAACATCGTATCAAACGGCATTAGGATTAGCGTATAATTTGAAAAATAGTTGGTATTTTACATTAGAAGGGTTTTATAAAACCATGTCGGGTATGATTGAGTATAAAGATGGTGCTAATTTATCAGATAAAGGTTCGGATTGGGAAGATGCTGTTGAAACTGGAGGGGAAGGGGTCTCTTATGGATTAGAATTTCTAGCAAGAAAAGAAGTTGGCAAATTTAAAGGTTGGGTTGGTTATACTTTGTCGACAACAAATCGTCAATTCGATAATGTTAATAACGGAAAAGTTTATCCATATTCATATGATCGGAGGCATGATATTTCGTTGGTTTTAATGTATAAGCTAAATGAGAAAACCGATTTGGGTTTAACCTGGGTTTATGGAACAGGAAGAGCAACCACCTTAGGAGTTTCTAGATACAGAAGTATGGATGATGGAAATGGAATGGGGTTTGATCCGTATTATGGTGGCTATAATAGGGATGGTTATAGTTCAAACGGAGGTGATATTGAATATTATGATGGAAAAAATGGATATAGAGAACCATCCTATCACAGGTTAGATCTTTCTGTAAACCGTCATAAAAAAACAAAGTGGGGGTATCGTACTATGAGTTTTGGTTTATACAATACATATAATCAGATGAATCCGTTTTACCTTTATTTTGGATTTGACTTAGATGGTAAGCGACAACTTTATTCAAAAACCTACTTTCCTATTATTCCTTCATTTAGTTATTCCTTTGAATTTTAACCCTATAGATATGAGAATTTTTAAATTTATATTTTCGGCAAAACTTTTTATAATGGTTTTACTTTTTATATCATGTGAAAAGGTTATTGACATTGAGCTTGAAGAATCGGAACAAATGATAGTAGTGAATTCGGTTATTAACCCCGATTCGCTTATTCTTGTAAACTTAACACGCAATAGGCACATTTTAGATAATGCCGATATTCAACCAATGGAAGAATCAAAATACCATCCGATAATTAAATTGTTTGCAGATGATAATTATGTTGAAAATTTGGTGGCGGTTGCCGATGGTGATTATATTTCATCTATAAAACCAGAAATTGGAGTTAATTATTCTTTGCAAATAAGTGAACCAAAATTTAATACAGTTTACACATCGTGTAAAATACCGGCAGTTGTTAGTATAGGCAATATTGACACTTCAACAGTTACTATCACTACCGATGAGTATTATTATTGGAGTGGCAATAGGAATAATTTGAATTGTAAGGTGGCAATTAATGATCCTGTAGGTGAAAATAATTATTATATGATTAAAATAGAGGCGGATAAATCATATTGGCAGATTCGCGATACTTCATATATGGTTGTTGATTCAGCTCTTGTGAATGGAAAATGGATTTATGATTTTAGAGAAATAACCAATTACGAGAAATATGATCGCTTTATTGACAATCAGATTTATTATACCTCGGATGATATAAGCGTACAGTTTAAAGTTGGGAATAGTTGTGTTTTTTCAGATGCATTTTTCGATGGTAATGCTTATGAGTTTTCAGCAAGTATACCAGAGAACAACTTGTATTCGTTAGATTCTACAATCATATATATTAATTTAGTATCATTATCGGAGGAGTATTATAAATATTTAAAAACCAGACATATGCATTATTCGTCGAAAGATGATTTTTTTACAACACCAGTTCCTGTATATAATAATATTGTAGGAGGTGCTGGTATTATGGGATCGTTTTCTAAAAGCAAATCATCGTTTAGTGTTAAGCTTAAAGATTCATATGAAGAATATCAATATTAGAATGTTTAGATCATATTACAAAATCATAATCTGGCTATTGGTAATAGCTTACCTGTGTTTTGCTCCATCCGATGGTTTTAAGAAAGTAAATATTCCAATACCCCACATTGATAAATTTGTTCATTTCATTATGTTTTATATTCTTGGAGTATTTTTGCAAGCTGCTACCTTCCAAAATTTAAAAACAAGGAATACCTTATTTATTGCATTCTTAATATATGGTCTATTAATTGAAATCATACAGCATTACATGATAGCATCGAGAAATGGTGATGTAATTGACTTTCTGTTTGATTCGCTAGGACTTATTGTTGGGATATTCTCATTTATATTCTATCCAAAATTTATTAGAGGGTTACTGTAACTCAATAGCTCGTTAGAGTTTGAAATATGAGTAATGAGGTAAAAGCTTAAAAGCAGAATTAAGGCAGGTTGAGTATGCAGCAATTAAATTTTATCATCCTCATAAATAAGCCATTAAAAAACTTACCGAAGTATTGGTAATTTAAAATCCACACTTGTGGGTTTAATTAGTCTCAGCAAGAAAACTCCAATAATTTCGTTACTCTTGCATTTCAACCAGTCATCCCGAGATTTCGGGACTCCTGATTTTCAATGCTGCGAAAGCCTCATTCTTGGAGCTTT
>JAQICC010000026.1 GCA_027858735.1 Salinivirgaceae bacterium | reverse complement strand
TTTCACATTTTGAGTAGCCTGCCCCGATTATTTCGGGGAAACGAAAAGTATGAAAACCTTACAAGACCTCAGTCGATTGAGCAGATTTGCGATAGCGAATCGCTCAATTTGGGTTCTATAAAAATAGCTTTCGTTTTACATGATCGCGCATTTACTTGGTTCACATTTTGTTTCAATTCTGTAACAATCAATAATTATAATGGTTATATGTTTTTTAACTATTTTGTTCCTAGTTTTACTATATCAAATTAATTAGAGCCCAATTAAATGGAAAAAACAAAAAATACGGATACAAATGCAGCTCCAAAAACCATAAAAAGTATTGTAAATACTCCTTTAAAAAAGTTTATTTTTGTTTTTCAAATTCTAAGTTGGTTTCTAATTGTTGGATCGCCAATTATTGGAGGATTAATTGGAAAGGTATTGAATTTAAAAGCAGCTGCTATTGCAGGAGTAATTTTTGGAGTTTTTATTGCCGGTGAAATTCTATTTTATGCCACACTTGCCTTACTTGGCAAAGAATTAATTTTGCTTATTAAATACAAATCGAAAACATGGTTTGCCAAATTAAAAAACAAAAAGGAAATAATTGATCATTAATCAAAACCCAAATAACAATGCAACATAAACAGAACATAGAGACTTTACTGAATAATATGGACTTTACCGATTTCAAATGGATTGATCCGAAAGAGATTATTGTAGCACAATGGGTAAGAGTAAAATGCCATTTCGGATGCAGCGATTACGGACTGGGAACTTGTCCTCCAAACGCACCCTCGGTGCAAGAGTGTCGTAATTTTTTTAATGAATATGAGAGTGCGGTTATTATAAGACTTTCCGTTAATGCTGACCTATCAAATTATCCGTCGGATTGGTCGAAAAAAACTACTACTAAGTTACTTGAATTAGAACGCCAAATATTTTTACAGAACAATCCAAAAGCCTTTTTATTAAACCAAACATGCTGCACAATTTGCAAAAAATGTACCGGTACACGGCTTGATTGTAAAGACAAAAAGAATTCTAGGCCCAGCCCTGAAGCCTTTGCAGTTGATGTGTATCAAACCATACGCAATATTGGAATGGATATTAATGTGATTTATGAAAATCCATCGGAAATAAACCGAATTGCAATTCTTTTAATTAAATAATGAATTTTGAAGAAATAAAACAACGCCTGGCGCCTTGTGGTTTACACTGCGGAAAATGTTTTGCATTTACTAAAGGTGACATTCGAAAAAACAGCCAAAAATTAAAAATTGATTTGGGTGAATTTGATGTATATGCTGAACGGTTTGTAAATATACTTAACGAACCTGTTTTTAAGAATTATCCTAAATTCAAAGAGATGCTTTCCTATTTTTCTGAAGCGCAATGCTCAGGATGTAGAAATGAACAATGCAAAATTTTTAAAGACTGTAAAGTCCGGGGCTGCTCTGAAACTAAAGGGGTTGATTTTTGCTTTGAATGCAATGAATTTCCTTGCAACAATACGGGTTTCGATGAGCATTTACATGCACGCTCAGTTACCATTAATAAAACTATGTTAGAAGTTGGGGTGGATAATTATTACCACAAAATAAAAGACGAACCTCGATATTAATATCTAATATTATTATGCCTTTCAAACTATTAGACTACCTTTGCGGCCTTTTATACGCAATTTATATATATGACATTCAAAGATTTAGGAATTATCCATCCTATTTTAAAGGCTATTGAGGCCGAAGGATACACAACTCCCACCCCAATACAGGAACAAGCAATTCCTATTTTATTGAAAAGAAAAGACCTATTAGGCTGCGCCCAAACAGGGACAGGAAAAACAGCAGCTTTTGCTATTCCGATCTTGCAGCACATGTCTCTAAATAGGCAAGCCGAAAAAGGTAAACGAAAAATACACGCCCTTGTAGTAACACCTACTCGTGAACTAGCAATACAAATTGGTGAAAGTTTTAATACCTACGGAAAATTTACAGGGCTAAAAAGCACTGTTATATTCGGTGGTGTAAAACAAGGCGCACAAACAACGGCTTTAAACCGTGGTATTGATATTCTTGTGGCAACCCCAGGTCGCCTACTCGATTTAATTGACCAAGGTTATATCTCGCTTAATGATATTCAATACTCTGTTTTAGATGAGGCTGACCAAATGCTAGACATGGGTTTTATTCATGATATTAAAAAGATTATTGCCAAGTTACCAACAAAGCGACAATCATTATTCTTTTCGGCTACCATGCCGCAAGATATTGTAAAGCTTTCTCGTCAGATTTTAGGTGACCCTGAAAAAATTACCATTAAACCTGAGCAAACTACTGCTGAAAAGGTGGAACAAACACTATATTATGTAAGTAAAAAGAGCAAACCAAAATTGCTTGAACATTTATTAAAGGAGGTTTCCTATGAATCGACCCTTGTTTTTTCACGAACTAAACACGGTGCCGATAAAATTGTAAAAGGGCTTGATAGAGCTGGCATTAAAGCTGCGGCAATTCATGGTAACAAATCGCAAAATGCGCGTCAGCGTGCTTTGGGTGATTTTAAAGATGGAAAACTAAAAGTGCTTGTTGCTACCGATATTGCCGCTCGTGGAATTGACGTTTCGGGATTAGAGTTAGTGGTGAATTACGACTTACCGAATGTTCCTGAAACTTACGTGCACCGAATTGGACGTACCGGCCGAGCTGCTGCAAGCGGCATAGCTTTATCATTCTGTAACAATGAGGAAAAACCTTACCTAAAAGACATTCAAAAGCTAATAGGGCAAAGAATTGATGTAATTGATGAGCATCCATTTCCTGATGACGGAACTGAGGATACCCCATCGGAAAACAAAAAACAGCAAAGACCACCACGAAGAGGTCCAAAACCTTCTAGCTCTGCCAAATCGGGTGAAGAAAAAACCTTTAAGAAAAAAAGAAGATCTTTTCCGCCCAGAAATCGTTAAAATACTATACTCGCAGTACCTGCTGCGAGTAATTACAATCCTCGCAGCCGACACTGCGAGTTCCATTTTGCCCAATCAAAAAAATAAAAGTACTTTCATCGCCTAAACTAAAACCATGATTAGTCTTTTACTTAGCATAGTCTCATCAACTATTATTTTAATCATTTTTAAAATAATTGAGCGGCAAAAAGTGGACATCTTTCCTCCTATTGTGGTTAATTATATTGCCGCTTCAGCGTTGGGTTTCACAATAAATAGAACTTCTTCAAGTGTAAGTATTGAAACCGTTACTCCTTGGATACTCATTTCCATTGTTATAGGCATAATGCTAATTGGAAACTTCTATTTAATAGGAAATTCAACCCAAAAGGCAGGCATCGGCATAACCACCGTAGCGGCAAAAATGTCGTTCGTATTACCCGTTTTATACAGCTTAATATTTGATGCTCATGATATTATTGACATAAAGAAAACTGCATTAATTCTATTGGCCTTAGCAAGCGTGTTTTTTGTAATCTATCCTAAAAAATTTGACACTGAACGTTCAGGTAGTATTCTCTACCCTATACTCATTTTCTTTGGTTTGGGTTTGCTCGACACCTTGCTAAAATATTGCCAACATCATTTCATTACTGATGCAGACAGCACTTTAATTTTCACATCTGTTAACTTTACTGTAGCTGGAATTATAGGTATTGCTGTTGTACTGTTTAGTAAGAAAAGTCAAAAACAGCTTAAGAACCCTAAGGTGTGGCTCATAGGTATTGCCTTGGGTGTAGCCAATTTTGGATCGATGTATTTCCTAATTAATTCACTTAATGCACTTCGGTTTGACAACTCTTTGGTGTTCGGAATAAACAATATTGGTATAGTTATAGCATCCGTTCTTATTGCAATAATTATTTACAAAGAACGGTTTTCTAAAATAAATTGGTTAGGATTAATATTATCTTTACTTGTACTTTTAGGTATGATAAATATTCTAGTTTAGAGAAAACTCTATTCACTAATTTGAGTCGAAAATATAATAAAAAGGCTCCTCAGTTATTGATTGCTAACTTATGACTGGAGACTTCTGAATAATTCATAAAATTTGACAAAAAGCACCTATCTTTTTCATTATCTACACCTTATAATTTTTAACCCCAATTATTCTTGAGAATAATTGCTGTCTCCGACAGCGACTAAGTCTCAC
>JAQICC010000439.1 GCA_027858735.1 Salinivirgaceae bacterium | reverse complement strand
TCCCAGGAGAGAATTACAAAGCGGAAGCGGGCGAGTCTTCCCCTGGGGGAAGTGCCTTTAGGCGAAGGGGGAATAAAGGTTAATTTACCCGTATTATCATGCTTGACTTGACACTAGTTTAAAATAGCGATGTTTATTCGTTTCTATCTGCACTCCTTTCCCTTCCGAAATAAGTTTTCCGAAATAAATTCGTAACTGTCAGGAACAGGTCGTAGGGTTTCTCCCCTTAATAGGTAATGTCATTTACTTAAGGTTTTAGCATATTAATTTACCTATCGCCTTCTGGGCAGGCCGAAGGCCATAGCTGTCAAGTTAGTGAGTTATCGTATTGAAATTTAATAATTTGCATCAAGTTTTATTCTTGCGATTTTACCTAATTTAGGGGAGATCTCGATAGCGAGAGGGGGGTGGATTTCTAAATTTAACTTATTTTTCACTCTTTTCCCTATTGGGATTTTATTCATAGCCATTACTATTTTTACGGAGTTCATGAACTCCGTTTCCCTCAAAAAGGAAAAAAAGGTGATTGAAAGTTCTATTAACTTTTTATTTGCTCATTTTTAATCATTTACCCCATTAACTTGACGGCTATGAGCCGAAGAGAATAGGGGGGGAGTTTATTTTGCAAATAACTACCTTACTTTAAACTACAGCGTTACGATATTGTAAAAGTCAGTATTGCAATAGGTTATCAATTTAAAGGTCGGAATAAACCCTTTTACATAATATTTTGGCACGATCATTGAATTATGTTCAATCGATCAATATTGAAAGTAAAAAATTTATTAATTAACTAAAATTTCACACATTATGAAAAAAACAATTGCTCTTTTGGGGCTTGGAATTCTATTGTCTTTTACTACGGATTTATCGGCGCAAATGTATGTTGGCGGAAGTGTTTCTTTAGATCAATATAATGATGAAGATAAATCCCTAGATATAGAGAATACCAATATTAATAAGCAAACGCAGTTTTCAGTAAGTCCGAATGTTGGTTATTTTCTTTCTAAAAATTTTCTTTTAGGTGTGGGTTTTAATTATTACCGTTATAAACGAACCTACGAATACAATTCAGGATCGGGTAATAGTAATAATTTAAATAACCGGAATACATTTACAGTTGAGCCCTTTATTCGTCATTATATTTCAATTTCAGAGCGGATACGATTTACAAATCATTTTGGCGTTTTTATTGGAACAGTTAATGGTAATAGTACTTATCGTTATAATGGCAATAATTTTGAAGAAATATCTGATGATAAGGGTACTATTTTGGGATTTAATTATAATCCTGGACTTAGTATAAATATTACTGATAAAATATTATTTGAAATTGGTTTTGGAAATTTATCATATAATATGGAAAATTCGGAAAGTACATCTGAAATTAAATACGATGACGGTACGGTTGATGACGGTAGTAAGAATGAAAATAAATCAAGTAACTTTAATTTTAGGTACAATCAGTTTTCATTTGGTTTAGCTTATAAATTTTAACAGCATTTTTTACCAAAAATCAATCAATTTTACATCAAAAATAAGTACAGAATTGGGCGGGATTTTACTTCCCGTTCCATTCTTACCCCAGGCAAGTTCGCTCGGAATAAAGAATTTGTACCGAGATCCTTTTTTCATTAGCTGAATGCCCTCTTGATAGCCTTCAATCAATTCTTCCATTTTAACTTCTGAAGCTTCGTTTTCGCGGTAAGTATCTTCAATTAAGGTACCATTTACCAATTGGCAACGCTGGTGAACTGTAATAGTAGCCCTGTCGTCAGGCCTGTCACCATCACCTTCTTCAACGATCAAATATTGCAATCCAGAAGCGTTTACTTTAACACCTTCTTTTTTGCGGTTTTTTTCTAGAAAGTCTTCGCCAGTTTTACGGTTGTTGCCAGCTGAGCCTCTGCTGCGTTCGCGTTTATCTCGATTTGCCATTTTATTGTATCTTTATAATAGCTAATATAGAAAATGGCAGCCGATTATTCTAAATCTTTTGCTCTGAATTGGTAATTAAATTTTTTACTATAAAACATATATGCTGCTTTCTTGTTCACAATTAAGGAGTCTAAACGAATAAAAAAACATACATGAAAATTCCAGACATACCTATTAATGAAGTAGATAGATTAAATTCTTTAAAGGAGTATTCTATTTTAGATACGCTTCCTGAGAAGGAATATGATGATATTACTTTTTTAGCTTCACAAATTTGCCAAACACCAATTTCATTAGTTAGTTTAATAGATGAAAAGCGCCAATGGTTTAAATCGCACCATGGTTTAAATTCAGATTCCACTTCACGTGAAGTGGCTTTTTGCGCTCATGCTATAAACGATATGGATAATATATTGGTAGTACCCGATTCAAGAAAGGATAAACGTTTTTTTGATAACCCTCTTGTAACCGATCATCCCAATGTAGTGTTTTATGTAGGTATTCCATTGGTAAATCCAGAAGGTTTTCCGCTAGGAACCTTATGTGTTATAGACAATAAACCAAACGAATTAAATGAGCAACAAATAAAGGCATTAAAAGCACTATCAAATCAGTTACTTAAGCTATTTGAATTGCGAAAGAATAGTATTGTTTTACATAAAAGCAATTTTGAATTGCAAACTCAAAATAAGGGCTTAAACGATTTTGTAAAAGTGGCAGCTCATGATATTAAATCCCCAATGGGCAATATTATTCAGATTGTTGATCTTATAATGAGCAATTATACCGATCCGATGCATCCTAAGGCTAAAGAATTTTTAGGTTATATACGTACTTCTACCAATAAATTATGGAATATGGTTGATGGTATATTGCAATATAGCCGAGATACAAGGAGTATAACAAACAACCGCGAAGAGATAAATTTAAAAGCAATAATCAATGATATTTTTCCATTAGTAGATAGTCAGCAAAAAGTTGATTTTAGATTAAATATTTCTGATGAATTATCCCTATTTTCCAATAAAACAGCACTGCATCAAATATTTGTTAATCTAATTACCAATAGCATAAAGTATAATGATAAACACCAAGCTGTAATTGAGATAGAAGCATATACGGAGAATAACTTTGTGAAAATTATCCTGAAAGATAATGGCCCGGGTATAAGCCCTAAAGATGCTGAACGGATTTTTAATCTTTTTGAAATTACCGCTAATAAAGATAAAGAAGGGTTTTACGGTACAGGCATTGGTTTAGCCACAGTAAAATCGCTAATTGAAAGCTTAGATGGTTATATTAAGGTTGTTTCAGATTTTAGTGGTGGAGCATGTTTTGAATTTACTCTAAAATTAGATTAGTTAAATTTTTAATTCAATCACAATAATATCGTCCATTTGATCATGCTTGCCTAGCCATTCTTAAAATATATTGGTTAAACTACATGCTATAAGTGAACTTTTACCGGTACCCGAAACCCCAAATTCTAATACTATTCATTGGCTGGAAGCCGGCGGTACATTTGCTTGTCAAGTCATAACTGTCGATATATTTTATAGGGCTTTTTGTCATAAGTAATCACATTAAATGCTAATCCAAAGGAATAATAAGTACCGGTATTTTAGAATCTTTAATTATTTCTGCTGATACACTGCCAACGAATGCATTATATAGGAAACCATGCTTATGATGCCCTGCAATTATTAAATCAACATTCAGTTTTTGTGATTCTTCTATAATCATTTCGATCGTTGGTCCTTGAATTAGTAAACCCTCAGAATCAATTCCTTTTTCTTTTAGACTATCGGCATAATCTTGAATTATTTTATGCTCTTTTCTTAGTTCGTCAGCTCTGTAGTTGCGAATGTATTGAGGTCCTACAGTGTAACCTATAAAGTCAGGTTCGGGTTCGGCAATATGTAAAATCCATACTTTTGACTTAAATGCTGTAGCCATTTCATATGCTTTATTGATTAATAGGTCTCCTTTGTTATCAAAATCGATTGTTAATAATATATTTTTCATAGCTAATGGTTTAAAGAAATTAATATTGCTTAAAAAAATGTTAATTTTTGCGGATGGAATTTTATTTAAGCATGAATGAAAATTCCTTTATAAATTTACGAAGTAAATGAATCTAAGTCAATAGCATAAGTATTGTACTGAAGGGATGCTCTATATAGTTTATACATATTACTTCTGAAATATTATATAATTAAAACATAAAATATTTGTTTTATTATCTTTATCACTCAAAATACCCTTAATGAAAAACACTATTCCAAAAATAGGCATCATATTAATAGCCGTAATTGTATTTCCAACGCTGTTTTTTTCTGCATATGAGGTTACTAATTTAAGTAAAAACCAACAGGTTGTTGACTCTATTTATTCAAGTCAGTTAGAAAATATTGTGTCTTCGCTAAATCAATATTCGGTTGATGCCATTACCCGATGGGCCGATAATATCGATAATGCGGAAATGTTGGATAGAGAATTTATGGCTAAGGCCTTGAGTAAGTTTGTAAATTTTAATATTACTGTAAAAGGAATATTTCTTTTGGATAAAACCAATTTGTTTGCCATTTATACAGATAGTAGCCTGCAAGCATCAAATTTGCTGCATACAATAAACATTAGGGAAAAGCTGCAAAGTGAGGACTCTACCGTTTTACAACTTTTGAAATATATAAAAAGCGGATATCGAAAAATTGCTCCGGTAAAAATTCAGAACGATAGCATTAGCATGTTTCTTTTTGCTCTTTATAATAATGATTCTTCAATAAATATCGGAGGAATGATAATTGATTCCAAAGCTTTTATTCCAGAAGTGTTAGGCCCCAAAATTCAGAGTATGGCACAAGATCGCTTTATAATTTCTGTATCGCATAATAATGATGAGGTTTATTCGAATCAGTTAGTTCCCAATCAAGATAGAAGAATTCGGCTTAAAGAGCATTTATGGCTATTTAATGAATTTGAAGTGGGCATTCAATTACAAAACGATCCGGTTGAGCAAATGGTGAAAAAGCGCACACAAACGAATATTTTAATGATCGTATTAATGGATTTGGTTTTGTTAATAGGCGCTTGGTTTGTATACCGAAGCATTCGTAAAGAAATTCATTTAGCCCAAATAAAGGCCGAATTTGTTTCGAATGTATCACACGAAATAAAAACACCCTTAGCCCTTATAAATATGTATTCTGAAACTCTTGAAATGGGCAGAGTGCCTACTGAAGAAAAGAAGATTGAGTATTTTAGGGTAATTAATAAAGAAGCCAAACGGTTGGCACGGATGGTGAATAAAATTCTGAACTTTTCAAAAATTGAAAGCGGAAAACGCGAATACCATTTTATTGAAACCGAAATAAACGAGATTGTTGAGCCGGTAGTAGCTACCTATCAGCATCATTTTAAAAACTCGGGTTTTAAGTACGTTGTTTTATTAGGGGAGAATTTGCCATTAATTAATGCCGACGAGGAAGCTATAACTGATGCTTTAACCAACATGATTGATAATGGTATAAAATACAGTACAGATACTAAACTTATTGAAATTAGTACAGGTCTTAACGGTAACAATGTTTTTGTAAAAGTTAAAGACTCAGGAATTGGAATAAAGGAAAAAGAGCAGAAGCTTATTTTTGATAAGTTTTATCGTGTTACAGATGGGAATTTAGCAAACATAGCAAAAGGTTCTGGCATAGGTTTAAACATTGTTAAAAGTATAATGGAAGCACATGGCGGAAATATTTCTATAGAAAGCACGTTTGGAGAGGGAAGTAGTTTTAAAATGAATTTTCCAATAGTATAATACATATTGATATGAGCAAATATCACATTTTAGTTGTTGAAGATGAACCTGCAATGTTAAGTGGGCTGAAAGATAATTTGGAGTTTGAAGGGTACGAAGTTGATACTGCTGCAGAAGGCAATAGCGGACTTGAAAAAATCCTGGAAAACAAATATCATTTGGTATTACTTGATGTTATGCTACCCAATATTTCAGGTTTCGATATCTGTAAAAAAGTTAGAGAAAAGGGTGTGGAGACACCAATTATACTGCTTACTGCAAAAGGCGAAGAGATTGATAAAGTTCTTGGTCTTGAGTTTGGTGCCGATGATTATGTTACTAAACCCTTTGGATTAAGGGAACTATTAGCCCGGGTAAAAGCTGTAATAAGGAGAACTGCCAATT
This sequence comes from Salinivirgaceae bacterium, assembly GCA_027858735.1. Taxonomy (GTDB): domain Bacteria; phylum Bacteroidota; class Bacteroidia; order Bacteroidales; family SZUA-534; genus GH45. The sequence goes on along the minus strand of JAQICC010000439.1, from coordinate 4,804 downwards.
CAGGTTTGCAAACCTCTGGGAAAGTTCTTGCAATTGGTAATATGAGGGTTAATTTCTCAAATTACGAAGCATTTGTCGATGGAAAATCTGTTAAACTCTCGTTTAAAGAGTTTGAAATTCTTCATTATTTATGGGATAAAAGAAATAATATAGTTAGTCGCGATGATTTATTAAACGATGTTTGGGGTATGGATTATCAACCAACATCACGTACCATTGATAATTTTATATTGAAACTCCGTAATAAAATTGAGAAAGATCCTAATCAGGCCAAAATAATATTAACAGTTCATGGTGTCGGTTATAAACTAATCCATTAAATGACTAAAGTTTCGAGTGCATAGATTTTGAGTTTCTATAAATTTTAATATTGAATATGGATTAATCTACTTGATTTATAATCCATAGTAGTGTTAAGTCAAGAATTAATGTTCGGGTGTACTTGAATTATTTCATTCTCTAGCCATTCTCACCTTTAATTTACTCAAAACTTCTTCTCCGTGACAACTTATGACATTCTTTAACTTGTGAGTGACAGCTAGTGATTATATGGGCAGTAGTTTTACAATGTTATTATAAAACACCCGTATGTTAAACCTTTAAAACTAAATGTCATGAAAAATTTAAAAATCACAGTTTTAGCAGTATTGCTAGTAAGTTCGGTGGTTGCTTTTTCACATCCAGTAGCAAAAGCAAAAAGTGTAATTGAAGCAAAACAAGAATTGTACAAAGACTTTAAAAGGAACTTAACAAAATGGAGTACTATGAACGCAATGAACAAAAATTGTAGTTCTGCAGAATTCGTTGTTTATGGATTTGTTGATGCTCAGAGCAATTTTCAAATTACCCAAATATTGGGTGAAAATGAGGCTTTAAAGGATCGTATTGTGTTAACCTCTGAAGTTCATTCCATTGAAGCTTCTTTAGCATTAAGGGAAGTGATGAAGTATTTAAATTGCATTTTGTAAAGTATTAAATTATTCCAGCTTAATACAATTATTTGTTTTTTTAAGTAGCATTTGATTTATCAGTTATGACTAATTATTTAAAAATATCATTCAGGATTATTGCACTCGTATTGCTTTCACTAGCACTAAAATCGACTGAGGTTTTCTCCGAAGAGCTAAGAGAAATTGTTAACCTTGAAGGAAGATGGAAGTTCTCTATCGGTGATAATTCAGAATGGTCAAATGCTCATTTTGATGATCGTAATTGGGAAAACATAAATGTGCCAAACTCATGGGAAAATGAAGGGTACAGAGATTATAATGGCTATGCTTGGTACCGAAAGTCATTTGTTTTGGAACGATCGATTAATGAAGAATTTGTTTATTTGGTTTTAGGTTATATTGACGATGCCGATGAGGTTTATTTAAATGGTAAGCAAGTAGGAGCCCAAGGGTTAATGCAACCCAAACCTGAAACAGCTTATAATATAAAAAGGAAGTATCCGGTACCGGTATCACTATTAAATGAAAATGGGAAAAATACCATTGCTGTAAGAGTTTACGATTATTATGAAGATGGAGGTATGGTTAGTGGTGATATTGGTTTATTTGTTGATAGACAAACTGATATGCTTGAAGTGGACTTGTCAGGTTATTGGGGGTTTGAAACCGAACCTGAAATGAATGAAAGGTTGAAAAATAAAACACCAAAAACACCAAATAAAATTTTTGTTCCAGCATCATGGGAAAGTCAGGGGTATAATGATTTTAATGGTAAAGCACGTTATAACCTTCAGTTTAAAGTATCAGCTAAAAAAACTGATGAACAGCTGTATTTAATTTTAGGATTTATTGATGATGTGGAAACAGTTTATTTGAATAAAGAAAAAATTGGCTCGGTATTTACTCTTGAGGATAAAGAAGATACAGGATTGCCTTACGATATTATATTTAGAGGATACAAAATTCCGGAAGGACTTTTGAAAACGGATACTTACAATAACCTTTCGGTTATGGTATTTGATAAAGGGGGAATTGGAGGAATTTATGCAGGACCTATAGGTATTGCAACAAAAAGCAATTATGAGAAGCTTAAAAATCTAAATACAAGGAAACGAGGTTTTTGGGAAATATTTTTTAATGTATACTATTAAAACACATTAAAATTCCAGCTGTAATTTTCTATTAAAAAAAATCGTATGATTATTATTCAAAAATATAAAATAAATATCTCGCTGCTACTAGTACTATTAGTATTGCTAGTAAATGGAGTTCAGGCTGGCGAAAATAATCTTCGCAAGATTATGGATATTTCAGGCAGATGGAAATTCTCCATTGGCGATAAAGACTCATGGTCAGCAAGAGATTTTGATGATAGCAATTGGGAAGAAATTATTGTTCCTGAAAAATGGGAGAATCAAGGTTTTTACGGATATGACGGATTTGCTTGGTACCGTAAAACTTTTAGGTTTAATAGTAAAGTAACTCAATTACCTTTTTACCTAAGTTTAGGGTATATTGATGATGTTGATGAAGTATATTTTAATGGTGAACTTATAGGTAAAACAGGTTCTATGCCGCCTTTTTATGCTACAGCCTATAATGCCCGACGGGTGTATAGAATTCCACAAAGTTTAATTAAAACGGAAGGTGAAAATTCAATAGCCGTACGAATATTCGATGAAGGTGGTGAAGGCGGCATTGTGCATGGAGATATTGCTATATTGATGGATGTTGAGGCCATACCAGTTGACCTTAGCTTGCAAGGAATATGGAAGTTTAAAACCAATGATTGTAAGATAGTTGAGAATGGTTTATGTGATTTTTCGGAATGGAATGATATAATTGTTCCCGGTTATTGGGAAGATCAAGGCTATAAGCACTATGATGGCATTGCATGCTATGCTATAAAATTTAAGCTTGATAATGAATTTAAGGGGGAGGATATGGTTATAGTACTCGGAAAAATTGATGATATCGACCAAGTGTATTTAAATGGGAATTTGATCGGTCAATCAGGCAAATTTTCAAGAAAAGGAACATGGGGTATGGGTAATTTTGATGGTCAATTGCGAGGGTACTATCTGCCAAAGAATGCCCTAAAAAATAATGCTGAAAACGTATTTTTCGTGCGAGTTATGGATAGAGGTGGAGTCGGTGGAATTTATGAAGGTGAAATAGGGTTAATAACTCAAACTAATTATATAAAATATTGGAATGCCAGACCTAATAGATAGAATGTAGGGTAGAAGCTTTCTGTCCTCAGTTCTCAGTAGGCAGTCCTTAGAATGTCTTCAGTAGGACAAAGACTACAGGCCGAGACAGAAGACTATAAAACAAAGGATTAAGGATGCTTTACTGTTTTATATCAAGTTAAATTATACAGACCCATTTCATAGGTTTGTATGGGTTTTAGGTTTCGAAAATCTTTTTTCTCTGAATTTTGCCTGAGTCGGTTAACGGAATTTTGTCGACAAACTTAACGGATTTAGGCAAATAGTAGGAGGAAAGAGATTTTTTCATTTCTGCAAATAGCTTTTCCGTTTCAAAGGGTTCTCCCTCAATTACCAAAACAACTTTTTCACCAAAATCAGTATCAGGAATACCGACAATACAAAACGGCGTTTCAAATAAATGAGCTATTTTCTGTTCAAGCTCTTCAGGTGAGATCTTTATGCCACCACTATTTATAACAAAATCGGTTCGACCTTTCCAAATAAAACTACCATTTTCATCAATCAATTCAATAATGTCATTGGTTTTTAAATTAGAAATGCCTAATTCGGGGTAATTAATTACCATTACCTTATTAAATCCTTGAAAAATATTCACACCATTTAAAGGAGTAAAATGTTCTTGATAATTGGGAGCTAGCTTCTTTAAAGCTATATGAGAAAGGGTTTCTGTCATTCCAAATGTTTCGTATACTATTGTCTTTGTTTCTTTTAAGCTTTCAATCAATGTAAACTCAACTTTTCCACCTCCAATTATAAGCTGATTAATATTACTGAAATTCTTATGTTTTAAACTAGATTGAACCTGCAAAGGAACCATTGCTATAAAATCAATGGTTGTTTTTATTTTTTTTACAGGATTATCTGAAGGTTCAATACAAATCAGATTCATACCAGAAACCATAGCTCGAACCAGCATCATTTTTCCGGCAACATAATTGGCCGATAGGCAGAGTAAACCAGTCGATTCATTCGAAAGATTAAAATAATTGCAAGTTTTCGTAGCCGAAATCCAAAGCTTTTGTTTTTCAGCTTCAAGTACTTTTGGTTTTCCTGTTGATCCTGAGGTTTTTAATAATATTGTTTTCGAATCATTAGCCCATTGTTCTAAAAATATAACAATATCATGCCACCATTGAGCCTTGTTTTTATTTTTTAAATCAAACCAATTAATGGCTTTTAGATTGTATTTCGTGCCGTTAAGCTCAATGTTATATTTGGGTTCATGATCAATATCCAATTCTGATGAAAGATTCCTTGCGAAATCTCTTTCATTGGAATTTTGTTCGTTATGCCATCTTTCCCATATAGAACCTTTTTTTGTTACACGGTCTGTATTTATTTCATTTTTGTTATTAATAATCTCATGTTTTGCCATAGAAATTTTTGTATTCTGATTGTTAATTGAGTTTTTTATTTTGTTTTTTTCGCTGTCTTTCTCATTATGCCATTGCTCCCATATAGAACCTCTTTTAATGGATGGTTTGGCTTCTACCCAAATTGAGCGATTCGCTATCGCAAATCTGCTCAATCGACTGAGGTCTTGTAAGGTTTTCATACTTTTCGTTTCCCCGAAATAATCGGGGCAGGCTACTCAAAATGTGGAAACCAACAATTCCTAGG
>JAQICC010000370.1 GCA_027858735.1 Salinivirgaceae bacterium | reverse complement strand
TTATTATATTTGTACTCTATTAAAATGCCAACACATGCAGAAAAAACCTTCGCTTAAGGATTTTGCCAAAGAACTAAACATCTCAGTACCTACTGTCTCACGTGCTTTAAAAAACCATCCGGATATTGGAAAAGCACTTAAACTTAAAGTATGGGAACTGGCAAAAAAACACAATTACCCCATAGGTGAAAACAAAAACATCAGAAAAGAGACCGCCACTAAAACCATTGGAGTAATTGTTCCTAATGTTGAAAAAAACTTCTACGCTTCAATAATTAGCGGCATTGAGAACTATGCTAAAAAAGAAGGTTACTTCATTATTATGGCCAACTCACGCGAAAGTTATGAAGTTGAAAAAGAATGCGTTGAAAATTTATTAAAGCTTAAAGTAGAAGGCCTAATTGTTTGTTTATCGAAAGAAACAAACAATGATGAACATTTTAACAAAATTGGCAAAAAGGATATTCCCTTGGTTTTTTTCGACCGCATTTGCCGATCGCAAGAATTTTCATCAGTAATTGCTGACAATAGCAATGCAGCTCAAACCATTACTAATCATTTAATTAAATCGGGAGCAAAAAACATAGCGCATATTGCCGGACCTCAAATTCTTTCGATAACTAAAGAACGTATTGATGGATATATGAAGGCTTTGGAAGAAAATAATTCACCTTTTGATAAAAATAATTTGGTTTATTGCGACTTATCAATAAACGGAGCCAAAAATGCGATAAATAAATTGTTAGATGCTCCTCAAAAACCTGATGCTGTTTTTTGTGTTAATGATACCATAGCTTATGTTGCCATGAAGGAGGTGAAAAAGCGAGGCTATAAAATACCTGAAGATATTGCCATTACAGGTTTTAACGACGAATTTCATTCCATTTTTGTTGAACCCGCATTAACAACTATCTCGCATCCTACTTTTGAAATGGGACAAGAAACCGCTCGTTTGCTTATTAAGCAAATTGCATCAACCTGCCCTCATGCTCCTAGACAAATAATTATGAAAACACAACTAGTTATAAGAGATTCATCGGTGAAATAATAACTAAGAAAAATATAGACATTAAAAAATAAATAAAATGACAAAATTAAACAGAACAAACTACCCTAATGCTGTTGCTCCTGAACGAATTATACAGTTTGGAGAAGGTAATTTTTTACGCGCCTTTATTGATTGGATGGTTCAGGAAATGAACGACAAAACTGATTTTAATAGCAGCGTTGTGGTAGTTCAACCTATTGATTGTGGCATGATTGACTTATTAAATGAACAAGACGGTTTATATACGCTCGTTTCAAAAGGTTTAAAAAATGGAGAAGCTGTAAGGGAGTCTCAACTTATCAAGTCAATTTCGCGGGGTATTAATCCATACACTCATTTTGAGGATTATTTAAAACTGGCTGAAAATCCAGACATGAGGTTTATAGTTTCAAACACTACCGAAGCTGGAATTACATATTACGATGGCGATACGTTTGATATGCAACCCCCAGCATCGTTTCCGGCCAAACTTACAAAATTGCTATATCACCGCTTTAAAACATTTAATGGCGACCTTGAAAAAGGATTTGTTGTTTTACCATGCGAATTGATTGATCGAAATGGAGACAAACTTAAAAAATGCATTAAAAATTTCATTGAACTTTGGGGATTAGAACGCGAATTCAGTTTATGGATTGATAACGCCAATACTTTTACCAATACACTTGTAGATAGAATTGTGCCGGGTTACAACCCTGAAACCGCAAAAGAAATTACCGCTAGTGAAGGATATAATGACAAATTAGTGGTTGAAGGAGAACATTTTCACCTATGGGTTATTGAAGGACCGGAATGGCTAAAAGATGAATTACCAGCCGAAAAAGCAGGCTTAAATATATTAATTACCAACAATATAACACCATACCGCACACGCAAAGTGCGTTTATTGAACGGACCACATACCGTAATGGCACCTATTGCCTATTTAAGTGGAATTGAATTTGTTGGCGATGCCGTTGACCATAATGACATTGGTACTTTTATAAACCAAACCATTTTCAATGAAATAATTCCAGCTCTTAATTCGCCTAAGGAAGAATCGGAAGCCTTTGCCAATGAAATTATCGATCGCTTTATGAATCCGTTTGTAAAGCATGCTTTACTCAGTATTTCGCTAAATTCAATTTCAAAATTTAAGGCTCGCGTACTGGATACCATTAAAGAATATCAAATTAAAAACAATGAACTTCCAACTAATTTAGTTGTCTCATTAGCTGCGTTAATGGCTTTCTATCGTGGGTCAATTAATGGTGAAAAAATTAACATAAAAGATGATGATTATATTCTAAGTTTTTTCAATACTAATTGGCAAAAAGTTGAAAATAAAACTAAAGGCTTATCGGCTATGGTTACAGAATTTTTGAGCAGCACTATGATTTGGAGCGAAGATTTAACAAAAATTAAAGGCTTGGCCGAAGCCACCACTTTTTACCTTGACCGCATTGTAAATGAAGGGATGTTAAATGTAGTTAAATCATTAATTTCTGTTGAAGTCGAATAAATAAATTGTGTTAAATAATGATTGTTTGAATTACGAAAAGGCTGCAAAAGCAGCTCTTTTCGTTTCTTTTATTTTGAGCTCACAATTTATTATCAACAAAAACCTCATCTTACTTTTTGAATTTCCGCTAATCACATGAATATCTAATATTTAAACCATGTCAAATTATATTATTATAGATGCCGCAGATAATGTGGCCGTTGCTCTTACCGATCTAAAAAAGGGAATGACAATTGAAACAAAACAAAATTTAGTGGAACTGGCAACCGATGTGCCCAGAGCCCATAAATTTGCCTTAAACTCACTTAAAAAGGGCGATAATATAATAAAATACGGATATCCCATTGGTCATGCATTAGCTGACATTGATGCAGGTTGCCATATTGATGCGACGCACATAAAAACGAATTTAGATGGTGTATTAAATTACAAATACGATAAAAATTTAATTGAGGCTTCATATCCTCAACGCAATTTAACCTTTAACGGATACCGCCGAAAAAATGGCGATATAGGTATTCGAAACGAAGTATGGATTGTTCCAACAGTCGGTTGTGTAAATGGTGTTGGCGAGCGCATGCTAAATGCTTTAAAAGCTGAAATTGGTGAACTTGAAATTGACGGTATTGAAATTTTCAAGCACAACTACGGTTGTTCTCAATTAGGCGACGATCATGAAAATACGCGGAATATTTTACGCAATATTGTGCTACATCCAAATGCAGGCGCTGTTTTGGTTTTGGGGCTTGGATGCGAAAATAATCAGCCCGATGATTTTGAAAAAATGCTGGGTGATTATGACAGTAACCGCATTAAGTTTTTGGTAACACAAAAGGTGCAAGATGAACAAGAAGAAGGCCTGAAAATATTGCGTGATTTGTATAATAAAACGTGTGCCGATAAGCGTGAAGAAGTACCGATTTCTGAATTACGCGTTGGATTAAAATGTGGAGGCTCAGATGGCATGTCGGGTATTACTGCCAACCCCTTACTTGGAAAACTAACCGATATACTTGTAAGCCAGGGAGGAACATCCGTATTAACCGAAGTACCTGAAATGTTTGGTGCCGAAACCATATTAATGAGTCGTGCAAAAAATGAAGCCACTTTTGATAAAACGGTACATTTAATAAACGATTTCAAAAAATTCTTTATTGCAAATGAGCAGCCCATATACGAAAATCCTTCACCTGGTAACAAAGCTGGTGGAATTTCTACACTTGAAGAAAAATCATTAGGTTGCACACAAAAATGTGGAAAAGCTACCGTAAATGATGTACTGAAGTATGGTGAACACATAAATACTTCAGGTTTAAATTTGTTAAGTGCTCCGGGTAACGATTTAGTAGCAGCCACCGCCCTTGGTGCTGCACATTGTCACATGGTACTATTTACCACCGGTAGGGGAACGCCTTTTGGAAGCTTCGTGCCTACTATGAAGATTTCATCGAACACACCTTTAGCGGAAAACAAACCTCACTGGATAGATTTTAACGCGGGTAAAATTGCCGATGGTGCATTGCTTGACAATGTTGCTGAAGAATTTTTTAGCTATGTAATAAATGTCGCTAATGGAACAAAAGTCAATAATGAAAAATATAACTACCGCGAAATTGCCCTATTTAAATCGGGTGTAACATTATAAGCTAGAAAATAAGACATTTGAAATAAACGCTTTTATATAAAAAATGGGTGTCCTCATAAATTATTGAGAACACCCATTTTATTCTGTCTTTCTTATTTTTTAATCAATTTCACTTTACTAATGGTTGCCTTTGTTTTATTCTCAAAAACACAAATATACATTCCAGGAGAAAGGCTACCAGCATTCCAGTTTAAAGCATACTCATTAGCACTTATATATTCATCCAGTACAGAAGCTACCTCAGTTCCAAACACATTATATACCCGAATACTAATTTGAGCTGGTTCCAATAACGAAAATGCAATTTGCACATCGTTTTCAATTGGATTTGGATAGCTATGTAAATTCTCTTCCGGCCCGGTAAAACGATTAGCTAAAGTGGTGGTGCTTGTACTTTTTACTGTAAATTTCTTTGTTATTAGTCTCGACCAAAGACTATCCTGCTTTACTCTTGCAGTTACAATATTGGTTCCAATTTCCAATGGCAGTGGCATGTTATCATAAACAAAAATAGATTCTGATTTAGATTGTTTAAAATAACCCGGATCGGTACCATCAAGGGTGTACAATATTTCACCTTCCGAGCTGGTATTCATAAACAGATCGACAGTATCGGCAAAAGTATTGTTGCCATTACTAAATCTAGGGAAATCAACAATTGGATATAAACCTTCGCTCACAAGCTGAGTAAACACACGCTCCGTTCTGGGTGGAAAATAGTCATATATGAAATCGTGGTAGCTTGTATTCCAAATATCATTTTCATCATATACCCATCTAGCCTGATCGCAAATCAAAGCGCTATCAATTGCCCCCAGTATTTTTTCATAGCGCTCTAAACAAGGTTGGGGAGTTAATGCTCCTTCTTCAAAAAAGTGCATATTTACTTTACCAATAAATTTATTTTTAAATTGCTCATTCATAAGCAAATCTGCAAAAACACCTGTAGGACGGTTATCCTTACTTTTATTAACTATATCACCAACACTCACATCTTTAAAAACGCCTTCAGCATCCCAAGTTAAAAAATAAAAACCTTCCGAATTTGTTTTTCTACGAGCCGCAGCCCAGTTGTGATGGTCCCAGTCGCCAGTACCTGCATAAATATTCATAATCATGTAATCCAATAAATTCTCATCATTAAGTAATTTATCGTAGGCTGCATTTGGTGTACCATCAGAATTATTACCTAATAAGTATTGATAATTTGCAGGATCATCAATTTCGTCTTTAGCGTAGGCAACCAGCTTATCCCAAGCCCTAGTATCACCGGCCTCAACTTCATAATAATCTTTTACAATATCGTAATCGTCAGCACTGCCTCCTAAATTATCCCTCATACAATTTTCGTCCATACGCTCACTTAAGTTGTACATACCCCAATACAAGCCATTAATAAATACATGTACAAATTTGTTATATGAAGCATACTGCCCCATATCTCGCATAGTAAGCTTTGCCCATGGGTCCTTCACTTGTAACCCTAAACGGGGTGCAAATCCACCACGTAAAATAAGCCAATCATATTTCTTAGGAGAACCTTTACCAAACACTTTCTCTTCGAGTTTTGAAGGCCCATATTCCGATTTAAAACCTATTTTAAAAGAATGCTTCTCCGTTTTCGCCCTTGTTCTGGTAGCCCCGCCATGTATTTTTATGGCACAGTTAGCCTGAAAATCAAGAGAACCATCAAGCTCATCAGAATTAAAATATTCAACAGATGCAGCTCTTTTCCACCCCCGGCCTAAATGGTATTCTAAGTTTATAGTGGGGCCATCGGGTTCGCCATTATAGGTGTAAATACCTCCTAAATCGGGATCGGTACTTTCTGAAAATAAATTATCAATATCAGTAACGATAGAAATAACAGGCAAACTTTTTAACGATTCAGTAAGCACATCACTCACTTCAGATGTATTAATAAAATCTGCTTTCATATCGTAATTAGCAGGAATTCTATCATAATCATCTGTCCCATGAATAGGAGTCAACCAAGTAGTTGGATAACCAGGTTGATCATTGGATTGGCTTTTAACATCTTCTGCAAAAATATAACTTGAAGTTACCGTAGTGCTTAAACCATTGGTACTATTGTACGACACTGCACGTATTACTGTTGTTGTTGCAATGTTTATCGGAGTCGAATACAGTGTTCCGTTGGTATTGCTAGGTGTACTGGCATCCAAAGTATAGTATATTTCTATTTCATCCGATGATTTTATTAACTCCAAATCAAATGCCTTTTCGTAAAACCCATGCTGTACAGTAAAAATGGGAGGTACTAAAAATAAACTTCTTACATTCTCTGCACCTGGTGTTGCATTTGCAAAATACATTATATCAGAATTAAAACTTCCATAAGAAATATCAGCGTATTGCACCGGATACTCAGGTTCATATTCCGATATTATTTGATTTGCCCCAGGGTTCATTAATGCCAAATATTCACCATCCCCACTCAGTTTAAAATTGGCATGAAGTTCTGAAGTAGATTTATCTTTTCCAGATGCATAAACTATGAGATAATTTTTTGCAGGAATAGCAATATCCGGAAATATCCATTTTGATGGCAAATTTTTATCGTCAGTTAAATACCACCCTTTCAAACTTACATTCGCTGTACCTGAATTGTACAATTCAATCCAATCAGAATAGTCACCATCCTCATCTTGTAATATAGATTTATTAACTGCCATAAATTCATTAATACTAACATTTTGGCCTATTAAGCTAGTACCTATTAGCACCATTGCTAGTACAACAAGAATTATTTTATTTCTTAACATAACATAAATTGATTTTATTTTACCCGGCTCCTACTCTATAAGTAATAGCTGACTTATATTTTGATTATTAATTAGAACTTTACACAGGTAAATACCCGATTTTGTATTCGCCGGACTCCATGTAATTTTATGCTTGCCTGACAATTGATTATCTTTAATTAGCTGTTCAACCAAACGCCCATCCAAAGTGTAAATGGCCATATCCACATAAGAATTATCTCGCAATTCATAACTAAAATTTGTTTCACTCCTGCTTGGATTCGGATAAATGGTAACCTTGCAACTTTGCACCTGTAAATTACTTACAACAGTGGTATCAATTGGCATTGTATCTAATGGTACATCAACTCGTTCAAAATCAGGAACCCAATTATAGTAATATGCGGGCGAGGCCGATTTTTTGTTAAAAATATTTTCAATGGTATATTCTTTGGCTTGTTCCTCAGTTAATTGGTGCGACCACTCAACACGCATATCCGGAACATAACCTTCACCTGAGCAGTTATACTCGGCATAATAAGCCGTTAGGTGATTATTATTTCCGTTCCATTCTAACCAACCCTCTGGTCGAATATGTTTACCTTGCTTTGTTTCAATATATACTGTTTGCGCATAGGGTTTCCAAGGACGACCTAGTGTAGTTCCTTTAATAGTTTCATCGGCAACCAGTTTACTGTTCATTAAAACGTAACCAAACTTATAATTTTCTGGCGTTGCAGCAGCTGTTATTGGTGAATTGCGAAGGCTCCTAATCTCACATTTTTCAAATATGGCTATGGAACTACCAAAAATAAAGTCAACCGTGCCTTCAATATAACAATCTTCATTGTAAACACGACCGACACCCCAGGTATAATAGGTATCTTGAAAACCTAACAGCTTACAATACTGAAAAATCATTCGGTCGCCTTTCACGCGTAATGCTACTGCCTGAGCGACTTGGGATGTATTCTGAAAACTAATATTCTGCGCAATAAAATCATCGGCATCAATGGCAATGGTTTGCGATGTAGAAGTTCCAAGAGTAACACCGTCTACCACTTTTCCTGAATAATCATCCCAACGAATAATGGTACTGTCCCGTGATTCTCCAATGAGGTGCACATTAATTTGTCCATTTTTAAGGATAACCTTTTCGTCGTAAATCCCCTTCTTCACATTTACATAAATATTACCCATGTAATTGTATGGAACGGAATTAAAAGCTTCTTGAAGGCTTGTATAATCACCATTCCCATTCTTATCAACCACTATATTTATATCGGGTAATGTAGCAGGAGTAGTGAATTCTAATTGATTACCATAGCCAACACCTTCGCTATTTTCAGCAAAAGCCCTGACATAATAAGTTTGGCCGGCTTCAACTTCGTTTAAATAAGCATTGTATTCACCTAAACCGACACCTTCACTAGCAACCAGATTGCTTAAGGTTGGAGATACTTGCTTACTATAACAGAATCCGGTTAGAGTAACTTCAAGACCTCCGTCAAAATATACCTGGCCATATGCAACCGCACCTTTATTGCTAATATGACTGACATTAGTTGTTGATACACCGGGTACTGACAGCTTATCCAAAGTCGTAAATTCAATTTCATTACCATAAGTAATACCTGCTCCATTTGCTATAAAAGCTTTAGCAAAATAGCGGGTGCTAACTGTCAATCCCTCAATTTTAGTTTGAAAAAAACCTTTTTGAGCATTTCCTAAGGCTACAGAGCTTGATATGTCAGGATTCGCGATTGTGCTATATACAACACCTAAAGAATCTATTGCCACCCCACCATCATCAATGGCATTCCCTTTAAATAACACGCTTTGAGTTGAAATTTCATCAACTCCAAGCGTTTGAACCTGAGGCAAATCAGGAATAACTACGCCTTCAATTAGTCCCACTAACTCAACATCGCGAATATTAAAATACGCATCGCCATCAATACCTCCGAATAACCAAGGATAAACACGCAGACTCACAGGTTTCTGTTCTTCAACCTCAATATTTTTATCGGACAAATCAATATGTATATCTTTCAGCTCATCAAGCGGTAGCACAATGTTTTCAGCGATAGCTGTTCTTGATTCAAAATTGTCGGTTGAATAAAAAATATTAACCATAATTTTATTTGAGCCTTTGCCACCTACCCGCAAAGAAACTTCAGTTAATTGGAATGAAACACCATTGCGAGGAGATGCTTTAAATTCGCAATAACGACTTTGATTCTCCGCCATCTCGTTTGGCCAAAAACCAAATCCACCACCCTTAGCATAAGCACTCTGACTTAACGAAGTTCCGCCGTAATCATATATCTTGTATTGATCTGAAGCGCTTTGATTTTCACCTATAACGGCTCCGTTTGTAAGAAAATTTTGAGTTGTATTTAATGATAATTCCCAAAAAACAGAAGCTGTGTCTTGAGCATTGGATAATAAAGTGAGTAAAGAAAATAATATTGAAAGTATAAGGTTTCTCATAAAAGTTGTATTTTAAAATGGCTGAGCTAAAAATCGTGGTTGAACACTTGCTTGAATATTCCGGATTTTTCCACTAATAATTTTCATGGGTTTATTTATTTCTTCAAGGGTAAGCGTATCAGCTGTTTTAAACTCAAGTCTATCGCGCCCACTTCCTAAAAAGTATTTTACTTGTTTGCCCGATTCAGTTTCTATCACAACATTTCCAACAGGCATAACCAGCTCGCTAAACCAAAGAAATATTGAGTTTTCATGCACTTCTTTTTTTAATACTTCAAGCATTGTCGTATCGGTTGGATTCCATTTTCCATCGAAAGTCCATTGGGGAGTAATGATGTTTGGTGTTACTGAATCAGGCCAGTTTTCAAGATTATCAGCAAACCATGAATAAGAACCTCCGGTGCGCGAGCACTTATAGAAATAATAGCGATCGCCATATATATAGGGTCTGTTTTTTTCAGGCTTATCTTTATACACTACATGCTCAATACTTTTATTTTGCATTAAATTGGGGAACGAACAATTTAAAAAATAAAATTGGGCTTCGTAATGATGCCTCGCCAAATAAAAGCTATCAGCTCCTTGAAAATCACAATTTTGCAGTACAAACTTCTGCTTCTGGTCGGCTGGCGCAGCATGCCAAATGGCTGCTGTATTTTTTACTTCATAAAATGTTGAGTTCGAAATAAAACACCATCCTCTAGGGCAAACAAAATCAACTGCTCCTTGAAAGTGGCACGAATCATGATAATACATTCCGGTTTTGTAGTCCCACAGCGATACTGTATCGCCTCCCTTGCTTAACACCGTACAGTTTTTTAATATGGTTCGGGTACCTGTTCCGTATATAGCAAAGGCATGTGGACCAATTTCAGGTTGGGTGTTTTCAATGGTAAGGTTTTTTATTACAATATCATCGGCATAAATATTTACAACAGCCGGTCCAATATCATCTTTATTGTTGACCCAATTTTCGCGCAACTGATTAAACTCAATCCGCGTATTTTCCCGACTTTCACCAATAAGACTAATATAATCTCTGTCTATCTTAATTTTCTCGTTATAGCTACCATTTCTTACATAAATTACTACACGATGATAGCAATACATAGGCAATGATGCAATAGCATCGGCAATAGTAGGAAAATCGACAGTGCTATTTTTTGATACAAAAAGCGTGTCGCTTACTTCGTTTCCTTCAACAATTAATATGTTGCAAACAAATAGCAGAAAAAAAAAAGCCTTCTTCAAATCACTATTTTTTAATTGTTTCAATGTACTTTACAAAAGCATCATAAGAATTCAATCCCACTTCTTTTTCGCAGGCTGAAGTAATCCATGTTTCAATATATTTGGTAGGTTTTGAAATCAATTCGTATTGCTTTTCTGATTTTTGAATTTTTTCAAAATCATTGGGGTTAAATAATATTGCAGCACCAATATTGAAACGGAATGCGGCAACATCTTCCGGATGAATTCCCCACGAGCAAATAAAATTATCGGTTTGTTTTGTTTGGGTTGAATCGTGATAGTTGATACCGGTATAAAAACGAACCGGTTTGCTACTAAAGGCAAAAGCCTCTACTTTAGCTTCACGAATGCCTGAAAATACGGTAACACGAACCAGCACATCAATGGTATCGCCCATGTAAGCCACACCCTCTGATAACATTTCCATGTATGAAGTATTGGCTTCTTTACGTACACGGGCTCTGCGATTTTTTACCGGATCGAGCAGCACTTGCTCATTCTTTTCATAGTCCCATAACCTAACGCCACCTAAACCCACAGTAGAACCTACCTTATATAAATCGGCCCCCCAACCTTCTTTTTGCTGTTCTACGGTTGGATACCATGCTGCGGCTTCCAACTCAAGTCCAGGGCGTGTTTTGTTATATACATCAATGGATACTTTGTGATCGAAATATAAACGTAAACCCATCCATTCGTTTTCAACAGCAGGTCCGTGGTGTTCAACTTTTTTATACAGATTCCCTGTTTCCGATTCAATAACGGATTCTTGGTTAACACTATCTTTCCATTTTAAACTAATGTCAGTCATATTTTGACAATGCGCATTGACTGTTATAATAGCCGAAAAAATTAATATAAACTTTTTCATTTTTATTTTTATTTATTTAGAATACTTAATTACTACTGCATTAATTACCAAACCGAAACCAGTCTACATTTATATATCCTGCATCATTAGTATGGGTATCGCTTATGCAGAAAAGTCCCACTTTTGCACCTATCCATTTCCCCGGTAAAGCCAGAAATGATTCTGGAATTGTGGTGTAGTTTTCGTCATTAGCACTATAGCTATACTGACAATTACCCATACTGTCCACTTTTGTCTTAAAGTACACCGTAGAATCATTCCAAGGTATGTTGAGAATTGTATTTTCCTTGCCCCCTTTATCAGAAGCACTGCAAGTTCTGTAAACAAGCGTATTTACATCATTGTGCTTTTCAATAGCCAAATAGGCATAATCATAGCCCATTATTAGCAAGCCCGCCAAATCACCTTCTTCATGTAAAAAGATGTCAATTTTTGTTGTGGCAATAAAGTTATTGGAAGGAAATTTCTGCATCAATAAATTAGGAACACCCCATAAACTATTTCTTTCAGCAAACGGTATGGCGTTTAATCTCAAGTAACCCAAATGTGCTGTAGGAGCCCCCCATTTTGCCTTTGGATTGGCGTGCCATTGCCAGTTCAAATTTAAATCGGGAGTATTGAATTCATCGGAATAGCTGTCGCTTATTTGTTGCCTACGTGCATTCTGAATAACTATTTCGTTCTGTAAAACAGGTTCACCAATACCGTCGCCATCAGTATCTTTGCCAATTACTGGCCAATCATTTATCCACTCCATGGGTTGCAGATGCACTATTCGTCCAAAAGCTCCTTTATCCTGAAAATGGAAAAACCAAGAACTGCCATCAAATGCATCAACCCATGCTCCTTGATGTGGGCCGTTAATGTTTGTAGCTCCTTGATCAAGTACTTTTTCAACTTCATACGGCCCTGTTACATTTTTTGAACGCAAAGCCAATTGCCAACCTTCAGTAACTCCACCAGCAGGTGCGAAAATATAGTAGTAATTATTTCGTTTGTACATTTTTGGCCCCTCAACGGTTTTATGCTCATGATGTCCATCAAAAACAATAATTCCATTATCAAGCAATTCTCTTCCATCGGCACTCATTTTATGAAGCGTAAGCGTACTTTTAACTCCTGCACGACTACCAGCCCAAGCATGTACCAACCAAGCTGTTCCATCCTCGTCCCAAAACGGACAAGGGTCAATCCAACCTTTACCGTCTTTTACTAACAAAGGCTTACTCCATGGGCCATGAATATCTTTGGCTGTAACTACAAATATTCCAAAATCAGGATCGCCATAATAAATGTAAAACATGTTGTTATGGTAACGAATGGCAGGTGCCCAAACACCATTACCATGTTGTGGTTTTGAAAATACAGAATCGGGCTCCAGTTGCTTAATGGCGTATCCAATAAGTTCCCAATCCACCAAATTTTCAGACTCCAATAGAGGTAAACCCGGAATGCAGTTAAAACTTGAAGCGGTCATGTAATATTTTGAACCTACTTGTACCACATCAGGATCGGAATAATCGAGATGCAAAATGGGATTTGTATAAGTTATAATTTCACTTACTGAATTATTGCTACTTTTTTGTGAACAACCAATAAGCAACAGTATAAAAACTATTATAAAAAAAATAGGCTTCAATAGATTCATTATTTTAAATATTTAGCCAATTCCGGCACTTTATTTTTTATTTCAATCACTGCAAGTTTATCAATTTCCATAGCTCCAAATTCTGAAAAATGAGTATCATCGATCTTGCCTTCAGGTAATGAATCGTATACATTTGGGGCTATATGAAGAAATATTTTTTTTGTTTCTTCTTCACCCAGTTGTGTAAAAAGATCAATACTTAAAGTATGCATCTCAAGAAGAGGTACATTTGTTTCTTTTGCAATTTTCCGCACAACATCGGGGTATACCCCATGGGTATCGTAAAACATGCTATTTTCATCGAAACGACGACGGGCAACTGGAGTTGCTAGAATTGGAAATGCTCTTTTTTGTTTTGTTTCGTGTATGAATTTGCGCAAGTTGTATTCGTATTCTTCAGGAGTAGCATGCCTTCCTATTTTCTTTTCACTACCATCGTTATGACCAAATTGCATTAGAACAAAATCACCTGACTGCAATTTATTGCAAACAGAATCCCATCTACCTTCATAGATAAATGAGCGTGTACTTCTTCCATTTTTTGCATGGTTTTCAACAATTATTCCATTAGTAAAAAACTGAGGTAAAAGCTGCCCCCAACCACGTTCTGGTAAGTACATTTTTTCTTTATTGGCCATTGTAGAATCACCTATCATGTACAAAACAGGTGTTTTTTTGCAACTTACTGTTGCCAGCAATAAAAAACTTATAACAATAATTTTAGAAAAAGACTTCATTAGTGAACTTGTTAATTTTGTGTATTGCTAGAAATTAATTAATATTATATTTTTTCATCCATTCTGACTGATTTTCTAATATTTTAGAAGGAGAATTGGTATACCAACGATAACCGTTTCGTCGCTCATAGCTAATTTCAGCCAAGGTATTTTTCTTTATTCCATCACGATCGCAAAAAAATGGTTTCCCTGTTTGTAAATCATAAAAACGAGCCCATAATGGGGAAGCATTTCTATCTGGTACTACTACCAAATCCATTTGCTCATACTCATTCAGTTTTTTTACACGTGTTATACCCTCAATTTTGTGACCTTCGAACCATTGAATTGCACCATTTACAGAAGATACAATTGCAACAGAAGGATTATCCAAACTCATTAAAAAATGTACTAACCCTACCGATTCGGAACCACTAAATGAGGCTAATTCATATTTTCGTGCTTTGGCTGGAGCCAAAGTTATTTCGTTATGCTGGGCGCACCAAACAGTTGGTATTCCATGTACTATAATTTGTGTTTTAAGAATGCATTGAATTCCATTATTAAATGCATTTTGAGCCCGCGCTTTAAATTCTTCATTAAACTGAAACGAAGCAAATTCAGGGTTATCACTAGTTATGTCCTTCAGAAACCACATAATGTTTATCATTGCATTATCGTTATAGGTTATATGTGCTGAATAAGTCACACTTTCTCCCTTCCGAACAGGGTAAAACTGAGGCCAACCTCCATTTTTATATTGGGACATAAAAATATAATCGAGCCCTTTTTTAAAAGCTTTTTTATACTTATTATCATTAAAATTTAAGTGTAATTTAGCTAGAAAACGTAATTCTCTTATGGTTGCTCCATTGTCGAAAGTACCTCCAATTTCAGCTTTACTTTGTTGGAACTGCTCTTTCTCTGTTTCGGAATATATATGATGGTAGGGTTCATTTTTTGCCCAACCGCCAATATCCTTTTGGCATAGCAATACATTTTCTGCCACCAATTTTGCTTCATTTGTAGCATACCATTCTGGCTGCATTTTAGTAGCCACTTTTTTCCAGCTGAAATTAAGGTAGTCGGCTGATTCATCTTGCTTTTTGCTTTGAGCAAAAACAACAGCTGCTGTAAGTACAATTAATAATAGAAGAGCGGATTTCATAAAAGGTTTTCTATATTTTAGTATTAAAAATCAGAATATTAGTTCTAATTATTCTAGCTACCAAATAGTAAATTAACAAAAAGCAGGTAAACTCATCTTAATTATTCTTTATTATTTTTTTCACATAGGTATCTATTGGTGTTAATATTATAATAAAATATATTCCTTCATGTAAATTTTCAACATTAATTGCAGTTCCATTTTGAGTTATGTTATTTTGAACCCAAAGTTTATTTCCTATCAAATCAATAAGTTTTATTTGGGTAACCATAAGTGTATTTTGGTCAAATTCAATATTTATAGAACTTGAAAATGGATTAGGATATACCACTATTGAATTATTAGCCTGTTGTTTATCGATATCTGTAACAATTGTTATAGCTACTGAATCGGTATAAAATGAAGAGTCTTTTGTATTTACAGCACGTAATCGATAGCTATATACAGCTGGATTGGTTACGGCGTCCTTATAATTTGTAGTATTCGCCGGTAAATTAGCGATTTCTTCATATGCCGAATTACCTTCTTTTCTTTCCAACAAAAAGGCATCTTCATTTTCAACAACGTCAGTCCAATTTAAATCTACCTCTTGGTTGTTAATCAATTCAGCTTCAAAATTTATGGGTCTGATTAAATAAGTATAATCAGCAACAAGCCCGTTTAAATAGTTTTCAAGGTTCGTATATCCATCGCCATTTGCATCTCCATTTCGGTCTTCCGCATCATTGGGATTAAGGTTGTTTTGCAACTCCCATTCATCAGGCATTCCGTCTTTATCGGCATCTACTGGAGGAGTTGTACTTCTAAGTTCTGGCCAACCTCCCACACTTTCCTGCGAATCAATAATTCCCATTCCCGCACCAAAAGTATCTCCAAAAGTTACTTTTCTCATCAGTGTTTCTTGAATAATCCTTGAATCAACCTCATCTCTAAACGGAAGTACAGCACCTGCTTGGGCTAAAACATGTTCATATGCTACTTTAGCCGAATGCGTAGTTACGCTATCTACGGTAAACTCAGTTTCCGACTTTATTGTACTTAACGCAACACCTGAAGCATGAACACCTGCCCAATTACTTTCAGTTACAGTTTCACTGCCATCAACAAAATTACCACCAACATAAAACACTCCCCAAACACCTGCTGACTGCTCATTTGAACCATCATCAGCATTTGGTGCAATAATTCTACTTCTAACATCTGACGAAGTAGCAGGACCATATTTATAATAATTATTTACCAGGTTATAGCTTCCACCTTCGGCACCATATATGCTATTTTTACCCCAATTAAAAATTACATTATTTCTAAAATCAATTAATTCAAGTTCTGGCTGATTAGAATAACGTGTACCACAGAAACGAGGATTACGACTTACATTATGAGCCAATAGGTTATGATGAAAAGTAGCCCCTTTTCCGCCCCAAATACCGCCATAACTATGGGGTCCTTTATCGTGAACCGAATTATACAGGCCTTCACTTACCATACAATATTGCATCGTAAATTTCCGGTTATCGTAAAACGAGGTTACTTCATCAACTGACCAACCCAAACTGCAATGATCAATTATTATATTTGAATTATTGTACCCATTCATTGCATCGTCTTGCGCCAGTTTTTTATCACCCAGTCTTGATCGAATGTAACGAATAATTACATTATCGGCATTTACTTTAAGCGTAAAGCCCGACAATGTTATTCCATCGCCTGGAGCGGTTTGACCTGCAATGGTAAGGTTACCATTATTAACGGACAGACTTGATTCTAACTCAATAGTACCCGATACTCTAAAAACTATGGTTCGGTTGCCCGACTTTTGGATCGCATCACGTAAGCTTCCTGCCCCAGAATTGTTAAGGTTGGTAACTTCGTAAACAGCTCCCCCTCTGCCACCCGTGGTTTTAGCTGCAAAACCTTCAGCACCCGGGAACGCCGGAATACTATTTATAAAATTTGCAGTAATGGAATAATTATTATCAACTGTAAAACTCAAAGGATTTTTTACATTATCAATATTACCCGACCAATTATTGAAGGTATAACCTGGGTTATTATTGGCAAGCAGAGTTACCCGTGTACCGTATTTAATTGAGTCAGTCTCTGGTGTAATTGTAACCGTGCCTGAACCTGCAATCGTTGAAGTGATTTTAAAATAACGACCAATATCAGTTTTTACCGTTAAATGATCTAGATTTGGAGCCCCATTTTCTGTAATGCTTACAAGTTTTATGGTATTTACTCCTTCTACAATATTTCCTAAAGTCGATTTGTAAATATAATTTGTAAATTCTGTGGTGAAATCAAAATCAATGGTGTCTGTTAAGGTTCCATTTATATAAACCTGCATGGCTCTATTTTCCTCTTTACCCAAAGCATACCGAAAGCTAACAGAATCTTTCACCTCTTTATATGAATAAATAGTCCACTCTATCCATTCATTCATAGTATTTTCGGTATCAACAAAACCATCGCCTGTAAATCCGGCATGTTTGTTATCTGTTTTCCCTGAAGAATATTCCGCATCCTCAGCTTCAAAAATTACTTGCGAATGACTTATACCAATACTGAGTATAAGAAAACTTAGAAATAAAATGCTTCTATGTATCATAAAAAAATCAACTTTAGAAAACCAAACAAAAGAAACCCCAAAGGCTTGTGAGCTTTGAGATTTCTTTAAAACTACTAACTACTAACTACTATATATTAACTAACTACACTACTTTGCTAATCTTTTATATTCTATTCCCGCCATAATAAAGGGTCCTACAGCTTTAGGATCATTATCGCGCAATTGTTCATTCACATAATATTCGTAACTACCATCGCGATATGGATTACCGCCCAAGCCAGCGACTGCACATACAGGCGAAATTATTAAAGTTGAATCGCTGGCAACTTTTACTAAGGTTGCCACCATGCCTTGGTAGGCTTTAATGGCAGCACTTAAATAGGTTTCTTTATCGATATAGCCCTTGTTTATTGCCTTTAAAAGAAAATATGAAAACATTGCGCTAGCCGATCCTTCCAAATAGTTACCTTCACGCTTGCCTTGGTCTAAAACCTGATACCAAGTACCCGTTTCTGCATCCTGATATTTAATAATGGCAGCTGCAAGGTTTTTCGTAATATTTACAATCTCATTATAATCTGAATGATCTTTTGGAAAATAATCTAATACATCAACCAAAGCCATTACATACCATCCCATAGCGCGACCCCAAAAATTTGGAGAACAACCCGTCTCTTTATCCGACCATGCTTGATCTTTCGATTCGTCCCATGCATGATATAACAATCCGGTTTTTTCGTCATGGGTTACTTGTGCCACGTTCTTTATCCAGGATGCAATTTCATTAAAACTTTCAGTTTCATTATTTACTTGGGCATATTGTGTGTAAAATGGAGCCCCCATATAAACCCCATCTAACCACATTTGATGCGGGTAGCGTTGTTTATGCCAAAAACCACCCATCTCTGTCTGAGGATGTTCTTTTAGTTGACTTCTTAGCGAGTTCATGGCGATTTTATAGCGATTATCACCCGTTTTATTATAAAGAGTAAATAAAATATTACCTGAATTAATTTTATCAATATTATAATCCTCTCTTACATAAGTTCTTATGTTTCCATTTTCATCAATTAATGCATCGGCATAAGCCTTGGCATAATTATAGTACATTTCATTTCCGGTCTCTTCCCAAAGTTTTAGCATCGACAAGCAAACTAACCCATAAGTATAACTCCATTTGGGTTCTTTTCTATCTTCAATCTTCCATAAATCAGGATAATTTTTTAGCAAGGTTTCACCCATTAAAATAGAATAATCTATTTTGTCATTAAAGGGTACAGATGCCTGTTTATTATTTTTCACTGTAGGATTACAAGCTATTGCTAGTATTATAAATGCAAACAAAATGCATATGAACTTTTTCATTTTAAATATTTTTGTATTACAGTACTATTATATAAGTACCTTTATTATTAAAGGTTTCTTTAATCTTCAATTAATTACTTATATATTCTTCATTTATTTTTACTCGATTCATGCTTACTTCTCCAGCATTTTCAGAAAAATATTTTTCATCAACATTATTAAATGAACAATTCTTCAAATAAATACCACTAACCGGATGATTTTCAATTCCTTTAATCCAATAACCGTATTTGCTTTTTTGACTATTTACATTTTCCATATAAACATTTCGAACTATAGGAATATTATTTCCGGTACTTTGAGCATAAATACCATAATGCATATTAATTTTAAGTACAGCCTCTTTAACCTGTTTAACTTCAATATCTCTAACGTAGATATGCTCTACTGTTCCACCTCTTAAAGTGTTTGATTTTATTCGAATGGCTCTTTCTAAATTGGGACTGTCCATTATACAATTCTTGACAAAAACATGCGATACGTTACCGGAAATTTCACTTCCCATAACCACACCTCCATGGCCTTCAACCATCATGCAATTCTGAACAATTATATTTTTACTAGGAACACCAACACGTCTTCCATCGTTATTTCTTCCTGATTTAATGGCAATACAATCGTCGCCTGTATTAAAATAGCAACTATCAATTAAAACATTGGTGCAACACTCTGGGTCGCAGCCGTCATTATTTGGTCCTAGCGATTCAATTTTCACCTTACGAACCGTAACATTTTCGCTTAGCACCGGATGTATAATCCACATAGGTGCTCTTACAATGGTAATTCCTTCAATAAGTACATTCGTACATAAATAGGGTTGAATAAAACTCGATCTTAAATAATGACCTTCGCCAAATACTCTTTGTTCTAAAGGCATATTATCCTCAACCATTTGTGTTAGCAATGCTACATCATCATTTTGAGATTCATCTAAATTTGTAGTAGATTCCTGGTCAACCGACTTAAATCTTTGTCCTTTCCAATGCCACCATACTTCACCCTGACCATCAATTTTACCTTTTCCGGTGATGGCTATATTGCTTTGTTTATAAGCATAAATTAGAGGAGAATAGTTCATACATTCCATTCCTTCGAACCGCGTATGAACATTGGGTAAATATTTACTTTTATCGGTGGTAAACAACACCGTTGCACCTTCGTTGATATGAAGATTTACGTTACTTTTAAGTTTTATTGGTCCCGTGAGCCAGCTACCTGAATCAATTTCCACTTTACCCCCACCAGCATCATGACATGCTACAATAGCATTTTTAATGGCTTCGCTACAATCAGTTTTACCATCGCCAACCGCACCAAAATAGCTAATATTAAAAACCGTATCTGGAAAAATAATTGGCTGAATAACATTTAAAATTGAGTCCATGTATTCCCATGGGTTCTCAAGTAGCCCATTATCATCTGCTAAATTATTTACCTTGGTATTTGAATTTTGACAAGCAAAAAATACTAAAAAAAATAAATAGATAAAGTGTTTCATTTGGGTAAATAACTTTAAAGTGGATGTTTTAAAAAAGGGCTTTCACAAGGCGATTATGCCTACTGCCTTTACGAAAGCCCTTTAAAACTATTATTAAACTAAATCAATTACTATTGTTTCACAATTTTACCTGTACCCACTAAATCTTTTGAAATCAATTGATATAAGTAAATACCTGATTTAAGATCGCTTGTATTATGAGTAAAGCTATGCATACCTGCATTTACTGTTCCCAATGCTACCCTACTAACCTCTTGACCGTTAACATTAAGAATTCTTAAAGTTAATTCGCCTTTAGTTGTAAGTTCAGTTGAAAATTTAATTTCATTGTTGAACGGATTTGGATAAACGGAAACAGCAAGAGCTGCGTTACTACCTTTTAGGTCTTTTATGCTGGTAACATCATTGAAGTCATCAACAAAATCAGGATGCCAGTAAACTGCACCTATAATTTTTCCATCGTCAGCAGCTGTATATAAATCAGCGTTACCAATTGTAAAATCTAGGTTATCAGCATCAGCAAATTGAGGATCAACATCTATCATATTATCAGCCTCAGTTATGGTACCAAGATTAGCCATAGGCTTAACAGCGAAAAGAACGTTGTTATTTATAGTAACTTCATGGTTACCATCAGTGTTCTTGAATATTAAGCTAGCTTCATTTGTACCCCCTTGAGTACTCATAATATTGTTTTTGAACTCAATAGCCATATTCGCTTTTGCAGGAAGCTCATCTGCCCCACCTGTTTTTTCATCATTACCAAATAACTCTTTATTATCAGATGATGTTGAAAGGTTATGACCTGTAATGTGATCGTAAACAATTTTTTGAGTTTGATCGCCACCAAGTGCTCTGGCCCAGTTAAATTGCTGTCCAAGATTCCACATAG
The DNA here is from genome assembly GCA_027858735.1 of Salinivirgaceae bacterium. Classification (GTDB taxonomy): domain Bacteria; phylum Bacteroidota; class Bacteroidia; order Bacteroidales; family SZUA-534; genus GH45. The sequence continues at coordinate 31,974 of JAQICC010000370.1, read as the reverse complement.
TAATGTTTTCAAACTTCCAATCAGAACCGTTTGATACCATATTTTTAGTGTAGAAACCATGACCTGAACCATTATCATAAACAAATGTATTACGCACCCACAATTTACCTAAAGTAATATTGTTGGTTGCTGAACCATCATCATTAAAGATATCGTTGGTTGTATTATGCAATCTACAACGGTTAACATATAAGTTAACAACTTGATTTGAATCTTGCATTGGATCGAAAATAAATGAACCACCTAGTGCATCAACATTAATACCAATTAGTGTTAAGTCGCAATTAGTTTTTAACCCAAATACTTGCGTAGATAAGAACATGTTTGAAATAATAGGCATATTCTCTAATGCAGGTAATGCAGGAATTTCTTCAGCAATAATGGTAAGTTTTTTATCAATAGCTAATGGGCTAAGGATATCGTACTGTCCACCATTTGCAAGAATTAATGTATCACCATCTGTAGCACTCATTACAGCCAAATCAAGTGTACCAGTACCTGGTTCAACAACGTCTTCTGGGTCACCACCAGCTACTGTAAACGAAACAATATACGTTATTAAAGTTGCTTCATCTTGAGCTGTCACTCTTATAACAGTGTTACCTGGTACGGTCTCAGCATCAGTTTGTTCAACTGTAGCAAATTCATTTATAGCTACAGCAGTAACAGTAGGGACTTCAGTTGTTCCTTCTGCTAACTCTACAGTATAATTTAAATTATCAGCAGCAAAATCTGGAGTTAAAGTACCTGCACTAACAGTAATTGAAGCTAATGTAGCATCTTTCGAAATTTCAACTGTTGGAGCTGAATATGTACTAGTTAAGTACGACATTTCGTTAATTAATAGCTTAAACGAAGCATCGGTATACTGTGAATAGTTGTAATTTTTAACCGGTGTTGCTTTATCATCAGCACCCATTTGCAAATAAGAACGATATCCAGCAGAAGTGGTTCCAGAACCTTCATAAGTTTCTACACCAGCTTCCCAACGTGCCATTAAAACACAACCTTCAGCTGCAGATTTCTCAGCATCAACTATCGATGCCAATATTTTACCATTGCTTGTAGCATTAAATGTATCAACGTTTACAAGAAGATAATCATAGAACCAAGTCATGTAATCCATTTTACCACCATCCATTTTTACACCTGTAAAGGCTGGATCAGCAGCTTCAGCAATTAACGCTTTTGTAATTCTATCTTTGTTATCAACACTTGCAGAATCAACTTCGCGTTTTAAAGAACCTGAATTAACAATATTAAGTCGGCTATTACGAACGATGTATCCAGATAAGAATAATACTGGAGCTTCAATTTTAGCCCAATCATCTTTCAATTTAAAATCACCACTACCCACGTTACGTCCAACAACAATTAAATCAGACTGACTTAATTCTACAGGACTTATTGCACCAGCTTCGCCAGGATAAGTTTTAGTTACATTCGTGTAACCAGCAGCTGCTAAATCATCAAGTACTTGTTGATCCAATAATTTACTATCAGCGTCAACATTGCCTTCATTTACAAAATATTGCACATCTTTGCTAGTATGAATTAAGAAATTCATTTCATTACATAGCAATTGGAACGAAGCATCGGTATACTGGGCATAATTTATGGTTTTAGGAGTAACTTTATCGTCAGCACCAATTTGCATGTACGAACGATATCCTTTAGGAGTAGTTCCTGAACCTTCATAAGTTTCTTTTCCAGCTTCCCAACGTGCCATTAACACACAACCCTCAGCAGTAGAATTCTCAGCATCAACAATAGATGCAAGTACTTTACCATTACTTGTAGCTTCGAATGTATCAACATTTACAAGAAGGTAATCATAGAACCAAGTCATGTAATCCATTTTGCCATCAACAACAGGAATACCGTTGAATACAAAATCATCAGCATTTGAAATTTTTGCTTTTGTAATTCTGTCTTTGTTAGAAATCATAGCAGAATCGACTTCACGTTTTAACGAACCTGAATTCACAATATTCAAACGACTATTACGAACAATGTATCCAGATAAGGTTAATACAGGGGCTTCAACTTCAGCCCAATCGTCTTTCAATTTAAAATCACCACTACCTGTATTACGGCCTATTACAACTAGGTCATAAGCATTTAGCTCTGGAACAGAAATAACTCCACCCTCACCAGGATAACCTTGTGTTAGATCATAACCAGCTTCAGTAAGGTCATCAATCACTTTTTGATCAAACAACACTCCATCACTGTCGGCAGAGCCATTTGTCATGTATAGAACCGAACCTAAATTCAAAGTCGATGTGACCTGAGAAAAGGTTTGCGCTCCTACCGTCATGACACCAGTTAAAACGAGTGCAATTAATAGTAAAAAACTTTTTTTCATAATTAATAATATTAGTTAAACAAAATAAATATTTATATAAAAATCTTTGTATTGTATTAATATCCAGGATTTTGTATGAATTCATCGATGTTTCTAACAGCATCAAGCTGTTCTTGTGGTATAAAACGCAGTGCATGAAAATCTTTGATTGCATTTGCATCATGGTTATATTTTTGAACTCTTTCCACTAATTTTCCGGTACGTTTTAAATCCCAAAAACGTAATCCTTCAGTAGCCAATTCTCTGGCACGTTCATCAAGTAAAAAATCAATATCAACATCGGCTGAAGAATTCACATTATAACCTGCAAGCATTGCAGCTCCATCGCCATTAATTGCTCTGTTATTCGCAAGCTCCAATAAATAATTGTATGAAGTTCCTGCATCTCCAGTTTCTAAAGCTGCCTCTGCTGCAATCAGATATAATTCAGAAATACGTATAACAAAAGCATCGCGTTTACTATATGCCTGTGCTAACTCAGCACGAGTTGAATCTTCATATTTCTTGGTAATTGGGTAATAGTATTGTCTGTTGATGCCCACATCATTTGGCGATCCATCAGCATTATACATATCATTAATATCAATAATTATGTAGCCTTTTTCTCTATGGAAGCTATATAAATCATTTGGATCGAATTTAGCTTTCAAGTTTGAAGGAACAGGTGTTTTTGAAAAATAAATACACGTATCGCCTGATTGGAACATTGGTTTAGCCCATTTTTCTTGTGGCAAATCAATTTTCTCTCCATCAACATACATCCAGGGTTTCCATTTTGGAATATTTTCTTCGGGTAAATTGGCATACCAAACATTTTTAAACGACCCAAAAAAACGTTGGTCAACATTTTCATCATATAAATCGATAAAAAATTTGGTCGGCATCCAACGCTGAAACCCACGGCCATTTTCCAAATCGCGTACCATACCCCAACTTAAGTTCTCGTAGCGAATCTCCCACATAAGATGTCCTTGGTGTCCACCTTCACGCTGAATGGCATATGCGTTATCATACAATAAATCTTCTAAATCATCATCAGAATCAGATTCAGCTAAATCCCAAGGGTCTACCAGGTTTGAAGTTGTATAATCAGCATGACTAGAATAAATAGTGGCCCATACAACTTCATTATTTTTGATATAATCAATACCCCAAATTTGTTTCCAATCAGCAACTAAACTATACGAATAGTTGTTTATAACATCATTGGCATATTCTAATGCATTTTCATAATGCTCCTGACTTGTAGCTGCATCAACAGCAACAAACTCTGTTCCTTGAATAGTTAAACCTGTTTTGTTATAACTTGCCCACATTAAATGTGTTCTGGCTAAGAACGCTTTTGTTACAGCTTCTGTTATGCGTCCATATTCAGCATCAACAGGTACATTATCTAAAGCTGCTTCCAAATCAATAAATATTTGGTTATAGAACGTTTCTATTGAAGTACGATTTGCTGTATGCACAGCTTCTTCAACAGGTTCCAGCGTAAAATGTACCGATCCCCAGTTTTCAACAATTAACCATAAATAATGAGCTCTTAAAAACTGCAATTCACCTTTCCTGTTTAGTTGTAATGCTGGATCTTCATATGGAGCTGCATCAATTTCACGTAATGCTAAATTACATGTATTTAATGCTGCATAAAGTTCGTACCACATTGCAGCCATACGATTTTGCTCTTCACCTACCCAACCTGAATAAGTACAGAAACCTCCTGAGCGGTTATCCAAACCACGTGTATATAAATCAGTACCCGACTCGGTTAAGTCCCATTGATTTTCTTTACCATACCAAACTCTTAGGCCAATGTATGAAGCTGCTACTAATTGCTCCATACCCATTTCGGTTTTGGTAATGGTAGCCGAGTTTTCGCCACTCACATAATCTTCTTCTAAATAATCAGTACACGAAATAGAAGAAAATGTTACAATAATTACAAAAAATAGTATCTTTTTCATATTAATAAGTTTTTTAGAATTCAACATTTACACCAAAAATAAAGGTGCGGGCAAGAGGCCAGTTATAAGAACCACCGTTCTCAGGATCAATACCCTTATCAAGTTTTGTATATAATATAAATGGATTATTAGAACTAAAGTAAACCCTTGCTTTTGACATTTTAGCTTTTGCAACAAAACTAGTCGGTAACGTATAGCCTAATGTTAAGTTTTTAAGTTTAACAAACGACCCGTCTCTATAGCGTAAAACATATTCGTAATTCATCTCAGCTTCTGCTGCATTTAAACGAGGATAGTCATTTGTTGGATTATTAGGTGTCCAATAGTCAAATTTTATTTGGTTATCATACATCCTTGGGTCAAAGGCATATGCATCAGCATCAATCATTTGTCCCATGCGTGCATACATACTAACTGTTAAATCAAACCCTTTATAACTAAAAGTATTTGATAAACTTCCTGTCCATTTAGGATCAGCTTGACCCAGAATTATTCTATCATCAGTATTAATAGTGTCATCGGCATTGGTATTTTTAGCTTTAATATATCCCACTTGGCTTCCCCATAAAGCAGCTTCTTCTGCTTCATCCATTTGCCAAATACCATCCATTTCATAATCAAATTCTACATTTAACGGATGTCCTACGAACCATTTGTTACCAACATCTCTTGTAATACCAGATGTTAGAGCAACAATCTCATCTTTGATTTTAGAGAATGTTATGGTTGATGTCCATTTAAATCCACCCTTATCAATATTTACTGTAGATAAGTTTAATTCAACACCACTACTTTTTGTTTCTCCGGCATTCGTCATAATATTAAAGAAACCTGATGACAATGGTAATTTATCTGCTAATAGAAGATCATAAGTATGCGACCAAAAAACATCGACATTTGAAACAATCCTATTTCCAAATAAACCTATATCGAATCCAATATTAGTAGATCTTGTTGTCTCCCATTTTAATGTCTTGCTCGACAATTGATCAGGGCGGTATCCAAAATAGGTAGATTCCAATCCCGGATCACCAAATTGAGTATATAGTGGTAAAACATTTAAGGCTGCTGATGTACCATAAGGATCAACAGCTGAATTACCTGACACCCCAATACCGGCGCGTACTTTTAGATCGTTGATTTGCGGCACAGCTGCCATAAAATCTTCCCTGGTCATTCGCCAGGCAGCACTCGCCGATGGAAAGAAATCCCATTTATTTCCTTCAGACAGTTGTGAAGCTCCATCGTACCTACCGGTAAAATTTAACAAGTATTTATTATTGTAATTATAATTTATTCTACCAAAGAAAGAGAGTAAGGATTGTTCTACTAAATTACTAGAGAGATTTTTGGGATCTTTATTGGTAGATAAATTATACCATAAACTTCTTTCATAATCCTGACTCTGACCATAAAGTCCATAAGTTTCTTCGCGACTATAATGTGCCTCTTGACCTAAAGTTACACCAAAGTTGTGAATATCTATCTCTTGTGAATAGTTCAATAAATTTGTCCAAGTATAGGCCAAATCATGATTAAAATCGGTTCCCGATTCAGAATAGCCTTCATCCTCTGATTTTTTTGGATACATATAACCTTTGCGATTAAAATCCATATCAACACCAATATTTGTTCGGAACGAAAGATTGTTCATTATATTAATTTGGGCGAAGAATGTATTAAAAAGACGCGTTGTACGATCGTTTTCCTGATCATAGGTTTGAGCCAATGGGCTTTTCCGTGGGTTAGCAAAGTTTGGTTGAAATTTATAATTACCTGCAGAATCGTATGCTTCACTTATGGGTGATTGTAAAACTGCATCAATATAGCGTGGCCCACGCCCATCTCTATCTTTGAATGTTAATATGGATGACCCGCCTACTGTAATGTAATCGTTAATTTTACTCTCTAAGTTTAACTTATAAGTGAAACGTTTATAATTATCGGCTAATACAACACCCTCTTCGTTATAATAGGTTACCGATGTGTTAAAAATAGTTTTGTCGTTGCCTCCCATAAAACCAATATGGTAGTTTTTGCGTGTTCCTAATTGAGTTACCAAATCTTGCCAATCAGTTTCTGTACCATTGTTATATCCGGCTAATTCTTCACCCGGAAACACATTTTCTAAAACAGGTTCGGCATCCCAATCTTCAATACTACGGTTGGCATCAATTTTAGCTTTAATATAATCGGCTCGATTAAACACCGGAACTGTTTGAAAAGGTTCGGTTATACCATAATATGAACTAAAGGTTATTTTTGATTCTTTACTACTGCCTTTTTTTGTTGTAATTAAAATAACACCATTTGCACCACGTGAACCATAAATAGCAGTAGATGATACATCCTTAAGTATTTCAATAGAAGCGATATCATTTTGATCAATATCTATTGTACTACCATATGGAATTCCATCAACTATAATCAAAGGTTCATTTGATGCATTTAAAGAACGGCTACCACGAATAAGTATGTCAACACCCTCGCCGGTTCGTCCGCTTTCACGTTGAATATCAACACCCGCAGCTTTACCTTGTAACGATTCTAAAACATTGTTCGATTTGGTTTCGCTCATCTGATCTTCTTTCATTGTTACAATGGAACCAGTTAGATCACTTTTTCTCATGGTACCATACCCTACAACAACTACTTCGTCAAGGCCAATCAAATCTTCGATCATTACCATGTTAATTACTGATTGATTTCCAACCGCAAACTCTTCCGTAAGTAATCCCATCATTGAAAAAACAATTATGCTTTCGCTATTAGGAACACTTAATTGATAGTTACCGTCGAGATCACTTAAAGTACCTGTGGTTGTACCTTTAATAATAATATTCACACCTGGCAAAGGCAGGTTATCTGAACCGGATTTAACCTGTCCTGTAATGTTTATTTGTGCCATTAATTGCGGGGCACACAAAACAAATAAACCCAAAGCAATTAGCTTTAGTTTTCTTTTTGAGTTTAAATACAAATTTATCATAGTTAAATATTTGTTAGCTGTTTATAATAATGAATCAAACAATAACACAAGTGCTATGGCTATGCCAATTAATCCAAGTATTATAAAGTATTTATAGAATTTTATTCTTTTTTCCGTTTCAACCATTATGTGTTGTTTTAATATTATGTAAACCTTTTCGTACAAATTTAAGTAGCAGGCAATAAAAAGGCTTTAAGAGAAGTTCTCGATTGCAGGGAAAATTGTACCACATAAGGGCATAAAAGTTCCATAAAGAAGGTAATTAAGTGTCGTAAAAAACACTTATATATTTAGCTTACTGCACCATACAAGCTTTAAGAATAATTTTACTTTATAAATTAATTATTTCTTAAATCCCTCTATAATCATACAACTTTTAAGATTTTTCATATTAGTTATTCACTAATAATTCCGTAACGCATAAGCATAAATGCAATACCTTAGTATATGGAGTGTTTTTATTAGTCATGCGAACCAAAGGTGAAGATATGATTTCCTTTCGCACCGAAAATATAGTCATTTCAAGAGGGTGACTAAAACTCTTTGTGCAAAGCTATAATTTTTAGAAGTTGCTACACAGAATAACACAAAAACAATTTTTGTTTACTGTTTTACATTCTTTTTAGACACCCTCATTGCAAATAAAATAACTCTTGTCAGAAAGTGCTGCTTAAATATAAGTTAACTCAATAAAAAATTAGACTTAAATCTCTTATGATTTGTCCTTCAGAGCGATTTGTTATCTGTTACATTTACCCCAATCGCCTGTCTGACGGACAACCAAGTTGCCTTGGGTTAAATTAAGTAAGGCTTCCAGCCTAATATCCAAACCTTCCCATTCGTAAATAATTGACACTTTAGTCGCTATCAAAAGATATATATTAGCCTCAGTTCGATATAAAATAAACCACTATAGATTGAAAATCCATAGTTTTAACAAAGCAAAGAATGAAATTCCCTTTAAAAATAATTGAATAATGAACACCGATTAACGATTTAAGAATTTTGAAATAATGGTAATTAAGCAATCGCAGAACACTTTTAAAATCATTATTCGTTAATCGATATTCAAAATTAGAATTTATAGAAACTAAAGTAACTGCAATAAAGCCTTATCGGCAAACAGGTTGCAAAGCTTATTCCGAAACTATTTCGGAAGTTTTAACCTATAACTTAAACCTAAGTTGAGCGATTCGAACAAAGTGAAGAGGCGCTTTACTTAGGTATAACCCCGATGCAGGAAATGTTGTTTTTCACCGAATAGGTGAGGTGAAAAGCTTACATTTCCTACATCGATTGAGCGTAATCGCTCAATTTGGGTATTACTTTTATTGAAAAAACTGAGCTTAATAACTCCCATTATTCTTTTCTTGTTTTTGATATTTCGATGCATTCATGCCATATTTTTCTTTAAATAATTTTCGAAAATATGAAATATCACTTATTCCTACTTCGATGGCTATTTCATTAATATTTAATACATCTTGTGTTAAAAGTTGAGCTGCTCGTTTTAAGCGAATGTCGCGCACAAGCTCTTTGGGTGTCATATTAGTAAGGGCATTTATTTTTCTAAACAGCTGTGTTCGACTAACCCCTAAGCTTTTAGCCATCATGTCGACATCAAATTCACTTTTTGCAATATTCTTTTCAACTATTTGAACCAACTTTTTTATAAATTTTTCATCGGGATTTGCTAATACTATATCGCGAGGTTTAAGCAAAATTTCTTTGCTGTATTTATCTCTTAAAGACTTACGTATAGCTAAAATATTATCTGTTTTAGCTTTTAGCAATCCAACATCAAACGGTTTTGTAAGGTAATCATCGGCACCTGAATCAATTCCAGCAATTTGATGATCGGCTGAAGATAATGCCGTAAGCATAAGAATTGGTATATGTGACGTGCATTCGTTTCCTTTAAGTTTCCGACAAAGATCATTTCCATTCATTATCGGCATCATAACATCGGCAATTATAATATCGGGTACCTGCTCTAAAGCCAACTCCCAACCTTCTTTTCCATTTCGAGCTTGAAATATCTTGTACTCTGGCTCAAAATACGTCTTAATAAATTCTCGTATATCTGGGTTATCATCAACTATTAGCAAATATGGCTGGTTGCTATTTTTTATGTCACTTTCTACGGTGTTAATTTCCTCACCCTGATCCTTCTCGATAATCCTCTTCTCTTGATCTGAGACATCCTCTTCAATATTTATATTCGGAATGAGTACGGTAAATTTCGATCCCTTTTTCATCTTACTTTTAACCTTAATAAAGCCATTATGTAACTTTATTAGCTCTTTCGTTAAAGCCAAACCAATCCCCACACCCGATGAGCTGGTAGTATCCTTATTGTCTATTCTTCTAAAACGATCAAAAACCCTAGTTATCTGTTCACTAGGTATACCTACACCCGTATCGGCCACTGTTAGCTTTACATAACTATCATGCTGGCTTTTTTCAGGATCGAAAGAAGGTAAATAGGTATTATTTTCTTCAATTTCGCTTGATAAAACCTGAGACAAACTAACGGTTATATTTCCTCCATCAAGCGTATATTTGATAGCATTTGATATTAAATTATTTAATATTTTTTCTATTTTATCTTCATCAAATGATAAAAATAAAGACTTCTGAAAAATCTGAAAATTAAGCGTAACCATTTTTTCTGAAGCAATATTGGAAAAAGAATTTACGATTTCTTCTACAAATACTACAAGATTACCTTTTTTCAAATTCAGTTTTAAATTACCTGTTTCCAATTTTCTGTAGTCAAGTAATTGACTTACCAATTTACTTAAATTGGTTGTATTACGATTAATAATTGCAAGTAAACCTTGATTTTTATCATCAATAATTTTGTTGGAAAGCAACTGGTTTAATGGTCCGGTTATTAACGACAATGGTGTTTTTATTTCATGCGAAATATTCATAAAAAACTGGTGCTTTAGTCTATCTAACTCTTGAAACTTTCGAGCCGATTGACGTTCAAGAAACAGTTGATTCTTAAGCCTTTCTCGGTTTATAATAACCAGATAAACAATATAAAATAGAAACAATATTGCAAGTAACATCAACAACCGAAACCAAATAGTTTTCCAAAAAGGCGGCAATATGGTAATTTTCAATTCAGTTCCTTCTGTATTAAATATACCATCTGAATTGCTCCCTACTACCTTAAAAACATAATCGCCATGATCGAGATTTGTGTAATTTGCACTTCGGTTCGCACCAATATCATTCCAGTCTTTGTCGAAACCTTGCAACATGTATTTATATTTGTTTTTCTGTGGTGTGGAATAATCAAGCGATGAAAAGGAGAACGAGATCATATTCTGAAAGTATGGCAATACAATAGCCTCCGTTTCATCAATAAAATTGTTTAAAACTGATTTTTTATTGTGATTTACGATTGCCATCTTATTAAAAATTCGAAAACCAGTAATTGCAATAGGAGGAATGTAGTTATTGTCTTTTAGCTTATCTAAAAAAACAAAATCGACTCCTCGGTTCCCTCCAAATACTAATATATTATCGGATATTATATCGTAAGCTCCATAATTAAACTTAGAATTTATTAAACCGTTTGTACCATAAAAATTTTTAAACTGGTTTGTAGCCAAGTTAAACCTTGACAAACCATTGTTAGTGCTAATCCAGAGATGTGTGTTATTAACATTAACCACCCCTAAAATCACATTACTGCACAAGCCGCTATCAACGGTAAATGTATCGAAAGTATTTAATTTTAAATTAAACTTTATAAGTCCTTCTCCTAAAGAACCAATCCACACATTACCTAGATTATCATTGCATAAAGAGCGTGATTCAATAGTATATTCATCCAAGCTTTCATCAGGATGCACACAGGTTAAAATATTTTTGTCTGTAGAGAAAATCCAGAAGTTACCCTCGTTATCCTCATGTATGGTATCCACCCAGCCTAACTTGAATTTCTTTCCTTTACGTTGAAATGTCCCACTTATCGGATCAAAAACATCGGCCCCTTTTGAAGTTGCTACCCATATCCTACCATGGCTATCGGTAAAAATTAACCAAACTGCATCGTCGCTTATAGTAGTAGAATCATTCGGATCATTCTTGAAAATTTTGTTTCGACCTGTAATTGGATTGTACTGATTTAATCCACCCAGATAAGTGCCAATTAATACATTTCCGAGACCATCCGGCGAAATTGCCTTAATACAGTTGTTTGACAATCCATTTGTTTCCGTTAAATACTTTATACTATTAGTTTTAGGATTATAAATATTTACACCGCCACTTTCGGTACCTATCCAAAGTTGTTTCTGATTATCTTCCCATAGTTCATAAACTTCACTATTGTTAAGGTGCATTCTTTGTGAACTATTAGCTGAAATGTATCCAAAGGCTATATTATTAAAATTCAGATAACTCAAACCATTTCGTGTACCAACCCAAAGATCCCCCTTTTTATCTATTAGCAAGGCGAGTACCGAGTTATGCACAAGACTGTTATCGTCCTGAATATCCTCTTCATAGAATCGGATTTTACATGTGGCATAATCAAAACTGTAAAGTCCGCCTCTGGTTCCAAACCATATATCGCCATTTTTATCTTGAATAATAGTGCGCACGGTATGGGATCTATCATTATTTACATTTAATGTAAAATTGGTAAACGAATCAGAACTTTCATTATATTGTTTTACCCCACCCAAATAAGTACCTACCCAAATTTGGTTTTCATCATCCAAAAAAATATCCCAAACTTCGTTTTCAAGGACCGCATAATTGTCTCCTACCAAATATTTCTTATATAAAGTATAATCGGAATTTAGAACAGTAATGCCATTATCGGTTCCTAACCATATCCTTTTGGTATTATCAACATAAATTTTACGAATAAAATCGCTGGTCAAATCATTGATTTTTTTATTTACAATTAGATTAGTTGCAGAATTTTTAGTGTCTAAAGAAAATAAACCATCAGTAGTCGCAACCAAAAGTTTATTCGATTCGCTTTCGTAAAAATCCCAAACCGATCTTCCCTTCAAATGCTGAACAAGTTTATATTCACTTGATATGTATTGAAAAACCCCTTCTATGTCGCTCCCTATCCAGATGTTTCCGTGTGAATCTTCAAATATATTGCGCACTAACGATTTAGCAAGAATAGCACTAATTGAATCGTTCAAATTCAGTTGAATAAACTCATAGCCATCAAATTTTGAAACACCATAATCGGTTCCAACCCATATCCAGCCTTTTGAATCTTGAAAAACGCAATGAATTTTTTCATCAACAAGGCCATCTTGTACCATATAATTCTTAAATAGAGAGTTTTGTATTTGTCCATTTACATGTCTAGACAGTAAAAAGGTTAAAAATAAAAAAACATATGTAATCTTAATCATAGCAAAAACTCAAAACAACAATATACAAATTTATAAGCCTATAGAGTGCTAATTAAAAGAGGCTTTTGAAAAAAAATCAAAAGCCTCAGAATAAATCACTCAAACGAAGAGTAATTTCAGATGTCGTTGGAGTATATTGTATGTAACATTCTTTTCTATAATATCACGATATATATCTAGAGCGACCATATACCTATCACCCATTTCAACCACAATTTTATATCCCACATGAATGAGTTGTCTAAAACTAGAATTATAATCAGCACATGTCTGGTTGTGTGTTAAAGCATCAGAAAACTGTTTACTAGTCCATGAATTTACTTGATCAATTGAAGGCAAATCAGCTTTTTTAATATCCAAAACCGTTGCATATGGTTCTGTTAGTTCATCGAATCGAGCCATCGACTTTGCATATATTTCTTTGGCAATGACTAAACCTTCTCCCCCCCCTTGAGCTAACCCAATTACTTCTTCTAACCATGTGGTTCCGGCAGTTTTTACGTGAATACCTGCATCTAATTTAGTAATGGCCTTTCTCATAGCTGGATAAATACCAAATTTATCGCTTCCACTATGCACACTCAATTTTAGGCTAGTTGGCAAACCTAATTCTTTTATAGCAAACAGCGTTACAGCTACATCTTGTTCAAACTCTAAGGCAAAAAGATCAACATCGCCAATATAATCTACACCTTTTGCAAATAACCCCGTAAATTTTGGTGCAATAGTCTGAACTTCAACACCCAAACGCTTTAATTCTGCCAAAATAAAAAATAATTCTAACGGTGACTGGGCTATTTCACACTCATCCATCGATACTTCAGGTATAAAATTATCAGCACCTATTTTTGATACAATATGATCGTAAATGGTTTTCACCTCTTTAATTGCATTAAGATAATTATCGGCTACTACCCCCAAAAATTCTTCGCTTACATCAAATTTTTCATCAATACCAGGTATTAAAAATTCGCCAATGTATTTAGCATGATTCTTAATAAATGCAATCTTTTCTGTGTCATTAGCTTTTTGACCAATAAAATGCGCCACATCAATGGTAAAAAAATTGCTAAAATCAACAAACTGATCTACAATAGCCATGCTAATATGATCGGCATCTACATAATAATTACCATCATATGCATTGGCTTTAACAGCCTCGGAGGCCTCATTAGCAACTGAAGTTTGCGTTGTTTTAACAATTGTATGCTCTCGGTAGCTTTTATTCCAAACCGGAACAACATTAAATCCTAATTTATTAATTTCCTGAATTGCTGCTAATTGTGCTTTCCCTTCTTTCCCAAAGCGATCACCAGTTCCAAATGAATATTTTTCTATTAACATGATATCTTATTTTATTTATTTTATTTCAGTATTTACACCATCTAATAATATTCTTACCTTAAGAATAAGCCTAACATATTGCCTGCGTATTATTGGTATTCAAAAATATCAATTAGTTAAACCAAGAGCTTAGATAAAAATTCATGATTGAGGAGATAGCTGTACCAAAAGGGGGTGATAAAATACCAAATAGAGATGATTAACGTCTCATTTACCTAATGCCATTTACTTAAGCTTTTGATCGAATATTCCTCCTCAGTCTTTCGAACCTGCTCGAATAGTTCAGGCAGGCAACTCCCCCATAGGGAGCTTTGTCTCTGTTGTAAAGTTTGATGGTAATGTGAAATTTCGATCTTCAAATTAAATTATATAGTTGTTGTAAAGCCTAATCGGAGTAGGTCTTCCTTACCTAAAGGTAAGCAGGCTCTTGGGAGCCTTCCGAAATAAATTCGGAACAAGTCGTGTTTGAAAGTCGATGGAGGAATTAATATGCTAAAACCTTAAGTAAATGGCATTAGCACTTCCCCCAGGGAAAGATATTTTCCGCTTAAACTTATTCTCTCCTGGGAGAGATGCCCAAAGGGCAGAGAGAGAGAGAGAGAGAGAGAGAGAACTTCATACCCGTCAGTTTACACTTGACTCAACACTAGAGCATTTACCATTAGTAATTATTTAATTTACTGAACGTTGATTAATTTTGCTTTTACAGATGGCGTTTTAAATATAAAAACAACAGCTCTCTGAATATTATTATGTTTATGATAACTGAAAAAATTTATAAATAAAATTCTGAATTGATTATATTATATATCGGCTTTGACAATTAACAATCGTTTTATATTCAAAAGCAAAGCCATCTTGTATCCCAAGATGGCTCAAATTCAATATAATATATTTTTAAAAAACTAGTTTACTTCAAAAGGTATTTGGGTTGAAATATTATCCGATGAATTTCCTATAGCTATAAAATATTCTCCTTTTTCAAGTTCCCATCCATCAATTTCTTCATTCCAAAAAGCCAATTCATCAATATCTATTGTTACAGATACCAATTCATCATTATTGCCTTTAACAAACACCTTTTTAAAACCCTTTAATTCTTTTACGGCTCGGTCAACTTTCGAATTTACTTTCCCAATATAAACCTGAACCACTTCTGCACCGTCAATAGTTCCCGTATTACTTACCGTACAATTTACGATTAACTTTTCTCCAGAACTGAATTGTTTTTTAGATATTTTGCTTTCTTTAATTTCAAAATCACTATACGATAGGCCAAACCCAAATGCAAAAAGTGGTTTTATATTTTTAGTTTCGTGCCACCGATAGCCTACATAAATATCTTCTTTATAATATTGATTAATACTATCGCCTGGGTATGATAATTCTCCGAAGGATATAGCTCCATTATCTTCTAACCTTACAGGGAAAGTAAATGGTAGTTTACCTGAAGGATTTACATCACCTGAAATTACATCGGCTATTGCATTACCTGCTTCGCTGCCTAAATACCAAGTTTGCAAAACAGCGTCAACTTGATTTATCCATGGCATAGCAACAGCATTTCCAGTTACCAATATTACACCTACCTTTTCATTGACCTTATTTAGTTCTTCAATTAGTTCATCTTGCCCATATGATAAGTTTAGCGATTTTCTATCGGTTCCTTCTGAGTCTTGATGTAGATTCTTATTAAGACCACCAATAAAAAGCACCAAATCGGCTTCTTTTGCCACTTTTAGTGCCTCCGTTTTAAGAGAATCGGCATTATAAGGTGAGGGCAATTCGGTCCACCACTTGCCAATACCAGCTGAATATCCCATAGAATATAATATTTCAGCATTTTTAAATCGAGCCTTTATACCTTCTAGAGGTGATATTTCATGATGCGTTTTTAATTCCGATGATCCTCCTCCAATTGTCATTGGGTGAGTTGCATTATGGCCTATTACGGCAATTTTTAATTTTGCTTCAGGATTGATTGGAAAAAAGTTATTCTCGTTCTTCAACAACACAATTCCTTCCTGAGCTATTTCCCTTGCAGTATTAAAATGTTCTTGAGTGGCAAATGAACCTAGTGGTCGTTCTTTATTTAAGCAAGTCCGGTACATTAATCTTAGAATTCTTCTCACCTTATCATCTACAACACTTTCATCAATTTCACCATTTTTAATTTTTTCATAAAACGGCATTGCAAGATGATAGTTATCATAAGCATTGTATTTTGTTTTATGGAGTCCGTCAGTCCAGGTACCCATTTCCATATCCATTCCATAAAGAGCAGCTTCTTTCGTATCATGAACTCCTCCCCAATCTGAAATTACCACACCATCAAATCCCCATTCACCTTTTAGTATTTTATTATTTAACTCTTCATTATGACAGCAATGTTGACCTCTAAATTTATTATAAGCACCCATAATTGCCCATGCTCCACCCTCAATAACTGAAGCTTTATGAGCAGGTAGGTAAATTTCACGCAATGCACGTTCACTAATATTCACATTAATATGCCCTCGCCATTTTTCCTGATTATTTAATGCAAAATGTTTTACACAGGCGGCAACTCCATTTCCCTGAACACCCTTCACATAGGGCACTACCATTTTTGAAGCTAAATATGGATCTTCGCCCATATATTCAAAATTTCGCCCATTTAATGGTGTTCTATATATATTTATTCCGGGAGCTAAAAGAACTTCCTTTTTTCTATATCTGGCTTCTTCTCCAATAGCTTTTCCGTATTTATATGAAAGCTTTTCATTGAAGCTCGCGGCTAAACAAGTTAAGGCTGGAAATGCTGTACAAGAATCATTAGTCCACCCTAGCTGATCCCAACTATCCCATGCGATTTCTGCTCTTACCCCATGAGGACCATCAGACATCCAAATTTCAGGTATACCAAGTCGAGCAACTCCTTTTGTGCTAAATTTTGATTGTGCGTGACATAAATCCACCTTCTCTTTTAGAGTTAGCTGTTTTAGAATTGCTTCTATTTCTTGCTCAACATCAACTTTTTCAGACTGGGTTGAACAGCCTATTAATAAAATAAAGAAGGAAATAAATGTAAGGGATAGAATAGCTTTCATCGGTTTGTAATTTTATTTTAAGGTCAGGTGCCCGCCTAGTAGGCAGACAGGGAATATCCATGATAAACATTTCGTGTTTGTGTAAGCTTTATTGCATGGATATTTCATAATCAAAATTTAAGAGTAAATACGAATGCGCAAAATTACTAACAATATTATGATGCTACATCTACAACTCTAAAGAAAATGAACTCTAAGTATTTTTAAGTATAAAAAAAACCGCAAATGGCGGCTTTAAATATTTATTCTGTTTTTGAACTTATTCTTACTTTCAACAGGAAGAAAAAGTTCTTCTTGTCTTCAAGCGGCAAAAACTGATAGTCAAGTTTTCGTCCTGTTTTACGAGCAACATCTATTAAACCTAATCCGGCACCACCTTTATCAGAAAGAGACCCCTCACGAATTTGCTTTTTATAAAGGGCATTCAATTCGTCTTTGCCTAAAGAGTTAATATAGTCGATAGAACTTTTAAGATCTTCAATTTTTTCGTTTTTGATTTTATTGGCCGTAATTACATTCCAAATATCATCTTTCTTTCCAACAATAAACAATCCATTTCCAACTTTTTCTTCATCGTCCTGATCATCAGAATGCTTTGTCATATTCTGCAGGCATTCAACCATTACATGAAAAACTTTACGCTTAACAGATTTTTCTTCGTTCGATTTATCCATATCTCGCTCGGCCATGGCAGTAAACATTTTCATTACTTCATGGCTAAACTCGCCTTCATAAACCAATGAAAAACCATTACTAGCCATCTCATCATGCAATGATAAAACAGATTTTATAAAATTTATATCAGCACTCATTGTATCAACGTTTTCAGTATTCAAGGTATCACTTTTTAATATGGAGGTTAAAAATAAGACAATTTTTCAATAATTTATAATAATATGTATAATTTATAAGGTAACCAACATTTGTTCTAATTGTTCACTTTATATATAAAAACCAGTTGATTATTGTTTGACGGCGTTAAGGCTCTCATTAACAAATCAATATAACTTGGTTTTATAGTAGTAGAATACTCCAAGTTTGGATAATATACTTTCATTTTCTCCACTCGTTCATCAATGTTTTTTTCATTTATAAAAGCAACATATTCAGGCTGTGCCCAATTATTGTACTTTATTTCCTGAGGTGAAGTTATGGTATCTTCGTGTGTCTTTATAAATCGTGGTTTTAAATAATGAACGGAATCTTCGAGGTTATACCTATCTAATTGGTATAATTGAATGTTTTTAGCACCATAAAACATAGGCATCTTCGTAGTTCCTGTCCTTACCGATTCTTCAATAATGACACATTTTGCATCATCTTGCTTACCTAAATAAGCCATTGTTTCGCATCGTGATTTTTTAGAGTAAGTTGTAGAAAATACTGGGAGTACCATAAAGTTAAGAACCCAAAAAATAACCATTACGGGTTTAAACAGTTTTTTGTTTTTTGTCCAAAAAACAGATTTATCCATGTACATCCACCAACCAATTACACCCGCCAGTATAAATAATGGTAAAATGGGTAGAATAAATCGTTCTTGCTTATTAGGAAAATAATTATGGAAAGCAAAAAACAAAAATGACGGCCAAAATAACAGGGGATGCTTTTTAAGTACTAGAAACCAACCTACAAAAAGAAAAATACTTAATGGTGGAATTACTAAACCTCCAAGAACTGTGGTATACATATACCATACATTATGACCATATTCATTTTTTGCCTGCAAGTTATAGCGTACATATTCAGCAAATTCAGCAAAAGGTCTACCCCAAATATAATAATCAATAACCGACTGTAATAATACGAAGCTTAGTAAAGCTCCAATACCAAAGGCGATGGTTGCTTTCCACCTTTTTTGCACCAATAAAATTAAACCTGAACCACCTACTATTAATACAGTTTGAAACCGTATAGATATAGCTAAAGACATAATTAAACCTGCCCAAAAATAGGCCTTAAATAATGGTTCTTTATCTTCGTTTTTTATGAGCAACCATAATCCCCACATTATAAAAGGAATACATACAATTTCGACCAAATTATGAACACTTAAAAAGGGCATTACCCATAGCAGTGCAAGAATTAAGCCTACTTGCTTGGCTACTTTTTCATTTGCATAATGTTTTGCAATTTTATATCCATACGATACAATTAGCAATGAAAATAGCGCATGAATAAGTCTTATTAAAAACATTTTAGCTTTCGGGTTCTGTAAACCAAAAAACTCCATTACAACAAAAAACACATAATGTACCCCTGCATAAACTAAACTATGGCCTTGTGGAATAGCCTCAACATCGGGATCAATTTGTTTTTGTACACTTGGCAACCAATCATTCCAATTGTTTTTCTCAATCCATGACTGTGCTGCTTCAATTACCAAAAAATGATCATCATGAAAACCATATCCCTGCGAAAAAACTACCGCAATAAATCGTACGACAAAGGCTAGTATTAATATGCTTTTTAATGGATTTTGAGCGTAATAGTGTTTTATCTTTTCCATTTCAATTTAATATTTAGGCAAAAGCTTGTGCATCATGCAGTTTTTTATAATATCCGTCTTGCTCAATTAGTTCTGGATGGTTACCCTGCTCCACTATTTTCCCTTCATACATAACACAAATTACATCGGCATGAATAACCGTTGATAAACGGTGAGCTATAACAATTGAGGTGCGGTTTTCCATTAAGCGATTCAATGAATCCTGAACCAATTTTTCCGATTCTGTATCTAAAGCCGATGTGGCCTCATCAAAAATCATTATTGATGGATTGGCTAATACGGCTCTTGCAATACTTAAGCGCTGTCGCTGACCCCCTGAAAGATTTCCTCCACGATCACCAATATTGGTTTCGTATCCATAGGGGGTTTCTAAAATAAAACTATGGGCATTGGCAATTTTGGCGGCTTCAATAACTTGTTCCATTGTTGCATTCTCAACACCAAAGGCTATGTTGTTAAAAATGGTATCGTTAAACAAAATACTTTCTTGATTTACAATACCCATTAAACCACGAAGTTTATCGACCCTGACATCACGAATATCAATGCCATCAATGGTTATTGAACCTTTTGTAACATCATAAAAACGTGGAAGTAAATCAACCATTGTTGTTTTTCCTGATCCCGACTGCCCCACTAATGCAACGGTTTGTCCCTTTTTTATCTTTAAATCAATTCCATTAATTACAAAATCGTCTTTGTATTTAAAATATAAATTATCATACGCTATTTCCGAGTTAAAACCCTCAATATCAATAGCATTGGGTTTATCCTGAATATTTATTTCAGCATCAAGAACTTTATTTATTCTGTCGGATGCTGCTAAACCTTTTTGGATATTGTAAAAAGCATTGGTAAAGGCTTTTGCAGGTGCTATTATTTGTGAAAAAACTGCTAAATAGGCTATTAAAGACTCAGAAGTAAGATCTCCCTTGCCTCCAAGAACAATAATTCCCCCATACCATAGCACAATGGCAACGGTAAGTATTCCTAAAAATTCGCTTAGGGGTACTGCCAAATCGCGACGTCGCCACATTCGAATCATTATATTTGAATACTCATGGTTTACTTCCTGAAAACGCTCATTTGATTTGTTGTGAGCATTAAATGCTTTAATTATTCGAAGTCCCCCTAATGTTTCTTCAATGCGGCTAATTAAATCACCAAGAATAGTTTGTGCCCTATTTGAGCTTTTACGAAGAGTTCCTCCAATTTTACCAATAATTGCTCCAGAAATTGGGAACATTAATAGTACAAATATTGATAACTCCGGACTCAAGTAAACTAAAAAACCTAAATACAACAGTATAGTAACCGGTTCTTTTAATAGCACTTCAACTGACCTAACAACCGAAAGTTCAATTTCACTAATATCGCTAGTCATTCGTGAAATTATATCCCCTTTGCGCTCATTAGAATAATACGATAAAGGAAGTTTTAATATTTTATTATACATATTATCCCTTATGTCGCGGACTACCCCAACATTTACAGGAACCATGAAATATTTTGCCAAATAAAAAAAAGAGGCTTTAAAAAAGGTAGTTGTTACTACAAATGCCATTATAAACATTAAACCTCGTGATGGACCAAATTCAAGAACAACTTTGCTTAAATAAAAATTAAAATAAGCAGATATGGCTTCCTGATTAAATTCAAATATCGGCTTCACTGTCACTAAATTCTGATTTCCAAAAAGAACATCCAAAAAGGGAATGATCATTACAATGGAAAAAAGGCTGAATACAACCGATATTATATTGAATACAAGATAAATAACTGCATTTTTCGTATATAGCGGAAATACGTATTTTAGAATTCGGGATAGTCCTTTCAAGATTTCTTATAATTAATAAATTCCTGTATAATTAAATGGGGTGATTTTCATAAGCTCAGCTTTAATCTCATCGGAAACATTAAGCGTTTGAATAAACTCGTGAATTGACTCCTTATTAATATGAGTGTTTGTACGGGTTAATTCTTTTAATGCTTCGTATGGGTTTGGATACTGTTCGCGACGAAGAATGGTTTGAATTGCCTCGGCAACAACTGCCCAGTTGGCATTAAGGTCAGCTTTAATTTTATCTTCGTTCAATAATAATTTACCTAACCCTTTTTTCAGCGATTTAAGTGCAATAATGCTATGCGCCATTGGAACACCAATATTACGCAATACCGTAGAATCGGTTAAGTCACGCTGTAAACGAGAAACAGGAAGTTTATTTGACAGATAATCATAAATTGCATTGGCGATTCCAAGGTTACCTTCTGAGTTTTCAAAATCAATTGGATTCACTTTATGAGGCATGGCCGATGAACCGACTTCACCCTTTTTTATTTGCTGCTTAAAATAGTCCATTGAAATGTAGATCCACATATCGCGATCTAAGTCAATCATTATGGTATTAATTCGGCGAAGGTTGTCAAATATGGCAGCCATATCATCGTAATGCGAAATTTGCGTTGTGGTTTGTAAACGTTCTAAATTAAGTGAATTTTTTACAAAATCGTTAGCAAATTCAACCCAATCAATATCTGGAAATGCTACCTGATGGGCATTAAAGTTACCTGTTGCTCCCCCAAATTTGGCAGAACATGGTACTCCTTTAAGCATATTTAATTGCTTATCTAAACGCTCTACAAACACCATAATCTCTTTACCTAAGCGGGTTGGCGATGCTGGTTGCCCATGGGTACGTGCCAATAATGTAATATCACGCCATTGATCGGCTAAACTGGCTAATATTTCAATTACTTCTTCTAAAAGCGGATAAAAAACTTCTTGAATAGCATCGCGTAACGAATATGGAATAGCTGTATTATTAATATCTTGAGATGTTAATCCGAAGTGAATAAATTCTTTACATTCAACTAATTTTAAGTCATCGAATTTTTCTCTAATAAAGTATTCTACCGCTTTAACATCGTGGTTGGTAACGGCTTCTATTTCTTTAACGCGTTTTGCATCGTCAAGCGAAAAGCTTTTATAAATATCGCGTAGTTGTGGATATAATCCTTTATCAAAATCTTCAAGTGGCTTTAAAGGTATTTCGCATAATGCTATAAAGTATTCAATTTCAACCAAAACACGGTATTTAATTAGACCATACTCAGAAAAATACATATCTAATTCTTCAATCTTTGAACGATATCTTCCATCAATAGGTGAAACAGCTGTTAAATCTTGTAAATTCATATAATCAAACTCTTAATTAGATTAACCCGAATAATTCGGGAATTAAATATTGAGAAAATTTATCTCTTGTATAGTACATATAATTTCTGCAAAAATAGAAAATATTTAACGCAAGCTTGAATATTTATTATCATTTTATCAGCAAATAAAATATAATACATTTGTAACGCTTGGAATGAGGTATTATTCTGCATGCAATACCTAGCTTAATTGAATTTAGTTTAAATTGTAAATAAATGAAGAATGTTTGTTATTTCAACACTATAAAATTTTGGGGAGGCGGAGAAAAACTCCACTTGGAATATGCTATTGAGTTTGAAAAAAAAGGCTACAATGTATGGCTTGCATCTAATAAAAATGCTGTAATTACAGAAAAAGCAAACAAACTTGGCTTAAAATGTTTTCATACAAGTGCTGGGAGTTTATCATTTTTGAATCCAATTAAGCTTTTAAAGCTTATTCGTTTCTACAAAAAAAATAATATTGATACTATTATATTTTCAACATCGCAGGATGCTAAACTTGGTAGCTATTCAGCCATGCTTGCCAGAGTTAAAAACATCGTTTATTTACGAGGTTTAGCCGCTGTTATTAAAAATAGCTTGGTAAATAGGCTGATGTTTAATAAAATGATAACCCACGTTGCTGTTAACTCTGATGCTACCAAAAACAAAGTTCTACAAAATTTAAAAAAGCAAATTGATGATTCAAAAGTTGCCCGGATTTACCATGGTATTGAAATTGGCAACTCAAAATCAAAGTCATCACAAATATTACCAGAAATAAAAGAAAAGGGAAAAGGCATAATACTTGGTAATGCCGGGCGACTAACTCTTCAGAAAGGGCAACAGCATTTAATTGAAGTAGCCCGTATTTTAGAAAAACGCCATATTAATTTCACCCTATTTATTGCCGGAACCGGAGAGTTGCAAAGCGAACTTGAATTGAAAATTACAGAATACAACCTACAAAAACAAGTCATTTTATTGGGTTTTGTTGATGATATGGAAGCATTCAACAATAGCATTGATATATTTCTATTGTCATCGGAATGGGAAGGTTTTGGCTATGTAATTGTGGAAGCATTGGCGAAAGAAAAACCTGTTGTTGCATTTAATATTTCAAGCAACCCTGAAATAATAAGCCAAAACAAAACTGGTTTTCTGGTTGATTTTGCCGACATAGAAAGTTTTGCCAATAAAACTCAAGAGCTTATTGAAAACGAAAATTTAAGACTTGAAATGGGAAAAGCAGGTTTACAAAGCGTGCACGATCGTTTTGATATTAAAGATAGAATTACCGAATTCGAATATTGTATTCTTGGTAAAAACCAGCCCATAAATTAAAGGAATACCAACAATATTTAGCTAATAACCTAAATTTCAAGTGGGAATTAGCAGTTTTGTTTTATATATTTGCACTCTCAAAAAAAATAGGATGCTAGGGTTACAAATATTCGTTATTCATGTTAAAGGCGATAAGCAAAGAGCGGAGCACATTAATAATGAGCTAAGTAAATTTAATTTAGAAGCTGAATTTATTCTTGATGGTAATATTGAAGATATTACTGAACAAAGGCTTGATAAGTATTTTGATGGAAAAATGCATACTATTTCAGCAACCACTTCATGCTCATTAAAACACATTATTGCTTACGAACAAATCCTTAAAAGAAACATTGACAAAGTCTTGATATTTGAAGATGACATCATATTAAAATCGAATTTCATTCAAATAATCGAACAAATTTTACTTGAAATTGAAAATCGAGGTTTAGCTAACTACATCGTTTCTTTAGAAAATACGAATCATGCATATATAAAGAAGAACGAACTTATTAATAATCAAATTCTATATAAAAAAGAAACCAGCAGATGTGCCGGTGCCTATCTTATTGATTATGAAGGTGCAAAAAACATAATTGCAGAAATACAAAATAATAAGTGTAATCTACAGATTGACTGGCTCCATAACAACATGTCAGATAACAAAGGAATTAATATATTTTGGTCAAATCCTCATATTGCAGAACAGGCCAGTCACAATGGAAAATTAGGTTCTCTTTTAGATGACAAAAAAACAGGTAACTTTCGCCGTATTATTTACTTTCTTCAGGGAAAAATTAAAAAACGCTGGGCTCCAATGCACCACTAATGTATAGATTGCTAACTACCCAAACTAATAAATCCATCATTTTGATCACTCATCTTTTTCGTTAAATTATCGTTAAATTAAACCAAGTAAAAAGTACCGATTTAATTTTAGAAATCGAAATATTGTTTTTTATATTTGTGTTACCTAATAGAAAATTAAATGAATGATTTAAAGGTATATGTTATCCATGTAAGGGGACAGAAAGAGCGAGAAGAGCACATAAAAACTCACCTTAAAAAGTTCAATATTGATTTTGAATTTATACTTGACGGAAATAAGGAAGATATTACACCTGAGCATTTAGATAAATACTTTGCCGATAACTATAAAGAAATTGCCGCCGGTCAATCGTGCACGCTAAAGCATATTTATGCTTGTGAAGAATTATTAAAAAGCGGCTCTGAATATGGACTTATTTTTGAAGATGATATTCTTTTAAGTTCAAATTTCAATGAAGTTCTTTCTAAAATAATGATTGAAATAAGAGAAAAGAATCTTTCAAATTTTATTATATCTCTTGAAAAATCGAATCATGCCTACGTTCACAAACAAGAGTTGGTGAAAGATGAAATTCTATACAAGAAAAAAGTTGGCCGATGTGCTGGAGCGTATCTTGTTGATATTGAGTTTGTCAATAGTTTAATAAATGATATAGAAACCAACAAATGCCATCGCATTATTGATTGGTATCATAACGATCTTTCAGAAAATGATTTAATAAATATTTATTGGTCGCACCCAACTATTGCTGAACAAGCGAGCCACAATGGAAAAATGCCATCGCTTATTGATAACAAAAAACTAGGATGGTTTAGAAGGCTAATTTACTTTTTGCAAGGAAAAATTAAAAAACGCTGGTCTCCTGTTCAGAACTAACTATGTTAGTTTATAATTTTTGTATCCTAATGTAATACCAAGATATTTCTTGGCAAATTTCTTGAACTTATCTTTTGCTGATAGTTTATTCATTGAAATATCATGATCAAACTTCCAGTTGCATTTTTCAATTCTGTTTTGCATTACTTGTGGGTGAGTCCCTTTAAAAAACTCCAAGGCATTTATTACTGAATAATCAAATTCATCGGCTTTGACTATGTTTTTATCTACCCAATTATCGTCGTACCAAAGCTTGTGAAAGTCGACCTGCTTTTTTTGCATGGCTCTTGGGTCACGTACCCAACCGTAATGATAAATATAAGCATCAATAGGTTTCACCCTAAGCATTTGGTTATCCCCTTTTTTAAATCCTTGGGCATCACGAAAGGAATATATGGTTTTATCATTTTTAATCACCCTTATTTCATTTGCGTACCAACTTGCTGCTGAACCAATATAATCGTACGATCCATAAAAATGCTTGTAATTAAAAAGTAAACCGTCCACCTTAGGATCGTTCTTCCACTTTTTCATGTCATGAATAACAGCATCTAAATACTTTTCATGAATAAGCTCGTCGCCCTGAATATAAAAGCACCAATCAGAATCATCACCAATAGCTTGAAATGCCTTATCAGTTTCTGCTGCCAAAACAAAACCTCCTTCTCTCAATTTATCATCCCATTCGGTTTCAACTATTCGTACTTTTGGGTCAATACTTTTAACTAACTCAAGAGTATCATCTTCGCTTTTACCCACCGCTACAACAAATTCATCACAAATGGGTAATACCGATTTTATTGCCTCAATAAATGGGTAGTCATACTTTTGTCCATTGCGTATAAAGGAAAATCCTGTTACTTTCATTGCATTTATTTTTTTTAGAACCTCAAAAGTAATTTAATATTATTTATTCGAAAACTTGTTTAATTAGACTCTTTGTTGCCATTTCTAAATATTGTCAAATATATATCTGATTACTTATATTTTTGCTTGTTTCAAAACAAATAAACTATTGCATAATCCACAACAATACTTAACTTTAGTAGCTCAAACAACAAAGGTTAAATAGTGAGCACATTTAATGGATTTTCAACCGGGTTTAGTAGCTTTTTTAAAGCAATACCTTTCATCTTCAAAAATAAACTAGCTTGGACATTTCTTATCCCACTAATATTATACATAATAATTTACGCTGGCGGTTTTACTTACATGGATCACTTAGGTGATATTGTGAGTAACTATATTACCAGATGGCTTGAATACAATGGCGATTCTAATTTTTTGCAAAAACTACCGGGTATTCTTTCTTGGATTGCTAAATTTCTGATTCAAATACTGTTCTTTTTTATATTTGCCTACTTTAGTGGATATATCATTCTAATTATACTTTCTCCCCTGTTTGCATGGCTTTCGGAACGTACCGATCAAATTATAAACGCTACGAATTACCCCTTTGAATGGAAACAATTTGCAAAAGATATTTGGAGGGGCATTCTCATAGCATTACGAAATTTACTCCTTGAATTAGGCATAACAATTCTTGTTATAGTAGCCACTTTTATACCGGTATTAAATATTATTTCAGGACCGTTAGCCGGGATTTTTCTTTTTATAGCTTCATCGTATTTTTATGGTTTTTCCTTCATGGATTATACTTGTGAAAGAAAGCGATTAAAAGTTAAGGAAAGTATTCTATTTGTGAAAAGAAACAAGGGAATGGCTATTGCCAATGGTATGTTATTTTCGATAAGCTTATTTATTCCTTTTTTAGGCGGCTTTGTTGCAATTATAGCGACGGTGGGTGCAACCATGGCAATGAACGAAATTCCAGAACTAAAAAAAATAGATTCTCAATTTGCCCATATTTAAATTTGATAAAGATTCAAAAAAATGAAAAAATTACTATTTGTATTTATTCTACTCGGAATCCTGTTCAGTGAGAGCAATGCTCAACAACAAGATACTACGATTATCCTAAAATTCGACATGAAAGAGAATGTGGCTCCTGCCTTATGGCGAAAAACTCAAAAAGCCTTTGAAAAGGCAAACGAAATTGAGGCTGATCTGGTACTTATTCATATGAATACTTACGGAGGAATGGTTGTTTCTGCCGATTCTATTCGGACAAAAATTTTAAATAGCGACATACCTGTTTATGTATTTATCGATAATAATGCAGCATCGGCCGGAGCATTAATTTCAGTTGCTTGCGATAAAATTTTCATGCGTCCGGGCGCCAATATTGGAGCAGCTACCGTAGTTAATCAAACGGGTGAACAAATGCCCGATAAATACCAAAGCTATATGCGAAGTACCATGCGAGCAACTGCCGAGGCTCAAGGAAAAGACACTATTATAAATAGCACCGATACCACCTACAAATGGAAACGAAACCCTGCAATTGCTGAGGCTATGGTTGATGCTGATCTTTATGTTAAAGGTATTAGCGACACTGGCAAAGTGATAACTTTTACAACCAATGAGGCTATTAAATATGGTTTTTGTGAAGGCATTGTTGATAATATTAAAGAATTGATTGAAAAAGAAGCTTTGAATCCAAGTGTTATCATTGAATACAATCCACCACCATTAGAAAAGGCTATGGGTCTTTTGGTAAATCCGGTATTTCAAAGCTTATTAATAATGGTAATATTCGGAGGCCTCTATTTTGAACTTCAGACACCTGGCATAGGTTTCCCATTAGGGGCAGCTGTATTAGCCGCTATTTTATATTTTGCTCCTTTATATTTAGAAGGAATTGCTGAGAATTGGGAAATTGCCCTATTTATTACTGGCTTATTACTCATTGGAGTTGAAATATTTGCCATACCCGGTTTTGGAGTAGCCGGCATTTCAGGAATTACCTTAGCGGTAGTTGGGCTGAGTTTGGCTATGGTAGATACATTTCATTTTGAAGCCGAGGGAATTGATGCCTTTGCTGGATTGCTATTTCGTTCCTTACTCTTGGTTTTGGGCTCATTGTTTGTTTCATTAATTGGTTCAATACTTTTAAGCCAACGTATGTTTGCCTCAAGTTTTATTGGGCGTAAAATAACTTTAAAAACCTCACAACCCACAAATGAGGGGTACTCAAGTGTTGAAAACTTGCATAATTTAGTTGGGAAAATAGGCATTGCCGAAACCATTTTACGTCCCTCTGGCACTGTTATTATTGAGGGCGAACCTCATGATGCAAAAGCACAGTTTGGATATATTGAAAAAGGAACTTCGGTAAAGGTTACAAAATACGAAACCAGCCAGATATATGTAATAAAAACTGAAAATACTAACAACACTGATAATACATAGCTATATACTTAAAAAAAACTTTAAATATTAAAAACCTATACTGCATAATAATGATAAACTACCGCAAAATTTTAGTTTATAGCATAAGCATAGCTGCTCTTGCTTTTTCAAGCTGCCAAACAAAAACACAACGAAACCCGCAAGTAACAGCATCTGAAATCAATAATCACATTGCGTATTTAGCATCCGATAGCCTTCGGGGACGATATCCTGCAAGTGATGGCGGAATATTGTCGGGGGAATATATTCATGAAATACTTAACGACTATGGCCTAGCCCCTATTTTGGAACAAGGTTATCAAAATTTTAAGGTCGTGACAGGTTGTTCTCTAGGCTCAGAAAATTACTTAACCATTGGTAACGACTCTCTGGCCACGCAAACCGATTTTATACCCTTAGCCTTTTCTGCTAATGCCGAGGTTGAAGGTAAAGTAGCTTTTATTGGATATGGATTTGAAATAGAATCGGATAATCTGAAATGGAACGATTATGCCATGATTGATGTTGCCGATAAATGGGTAATGATATTGCGTGAAGACCCGGAACCGGAAAATATGGAGAGTGAATTTATTCCGTTTGCAAGTGATAGAGCAAAAGCTACCATTGCAAAGGATAAGGGAGCTTTAGGGGTACTTTTTGTAAACGGCGTAAACACCTCGAAGAAAGATAATACCGCTCAATTAACCTACAACCAAAATCTTAGCAATGCGGGGTTGCCAGTTATTAGCATAACGCGAAGTGTGGCAAATATAATTTTAAATGGTGCAGCCACGATTGAAGATCTTGAACAGAATATAATAAAGCAAAAAAAATCGGTTGTTATTCGTTCCGAAACATTGGTGAAAGCTAAAACCGATGTTGTTCAAAATTTAGCCACTGCCCGTAATGTTGTGTTTACATTAAATTCAATCACTCCTTCCGATCAATTCATTGTAATTGGAGCTCATTACGATCATTTAGGAATGGGAGGAACCGGGGTAAGCTCAAGAATGCCCGATACGATTGCTGTTCATAATGGAGCCGACGATAATGCTTCAGGTGTAGCAGGCATAATTGAATTGGCAGGCTACTTGTCAGCAAAAGCCGACACTCTGCAAAAAAACATTATTTTCGTAGCTTTTGACGGTGAAGAAATGGGAATGTTAGGGTCGAAATATTTTGTAGAAAATTTGCCTGTTGAGAAAGAAAAAATTATTGCTATGCTTAATTTCGATATGATTGGCCGTTTAAAACATGATACTATTGGCATTACTATTGGTGGAACAGGAACTGCTGCAGAATTTGATTCTTTATTAAGCTTAGCTGAAACCAACTTCGCCATAAATCATACACCTAATGGCTACGGCCCTTCAGATCATGCGCCTTTTTATTCCGAGAATATTCCAGTATTGTTTTTCTCAACCAATGCCCATGAAGATTATCACACCCCGTTTGACGATTTAAGCAAAATTGATTCTAAAAAAGAACAGGAGATTCTTGATTATGCAGCCTCAGTTATTTTAAGTTTGGCTACAAATACCGATACGCTAAGCTTTAAATCAACAGGTAGTCCTACAAAAGGGGGGCAAGGTAACAGGTTAAAAGTAACCCTTGGCATTATTCCTGACTTTTCAGGCATTCAAAAAAACGGACTTGGTATTGATGGAGTTCGCAAAGATGGACCAGCCGAAAAAGGAGGCATTATAAAAGGTGATATAATAACTGCAATAAATGGAGTATCGGTTAGCAATATTTACGATTACATGCTTCGACTTTCAAAACTTAAACCAGGAACAACAGCTATTGTCGAAATTGAGCGTAACAATAAAAAGAAAGTTCTTTTAATTCAACTGTAAAATGGATTCTATAAATTCTGAAACAATAAATAACAATAGAATAAACCTACCTGGCTTTGGTCATGCACTTATACTTATTGTTATTGCCGGATTAATATCTGTTATTATTGGTCCGATAGTTCAAATGGCCGGAAAGCTTATACCCTTTATTAATGAATGGGCAATTTTTTTTAGCTACACGATATCGTTTGGGGTAGTACTTATTATTGCACAAAAATGGTGGAGCGTTTCATCGTTCGATACAAAAGGAGTAAATTTTACAGTATACCTACTATTGCTGCCGGTAATAATAGCTATGGCTATTATTATGGAAGCTGTTGTAAGTCTAATTCCTATGCCCGACTTTGTTAGAGCCATATTTGAAGAGATGGTTCAATTAAATTGGGCGGGATATTTAACTCTTGGCATTGCAGCTCCTATATTGGAAGAATTAATTTTCAGGGGGGTTATTCTCAAGAAATTTCTTGAAAAATATAATCCCACAAAGGCCATAATTCTATCATCGGTTATATTTGGTATTGCACACCTAAACCCATGGCAGTTTGTTGCAGCCTTTTCAATTGGCATTGCTATTGGGTGGATTTACTGGAAAACGAAATCGATTTGGCCAGGTATTTTCATTCATTTTATAAATAATTCATTTAGCTTTTATCTTGCAAAAAAGTACGAAGATATAAGCATTACTTTTTACGATGTTATTGGAAACCTAAGCTATTACATATCGCTATTAGTTATTTGCGTTTTGGTTTGCTACGCAATATACCTTATACTTGATAATTATTTCAAAGCGCAGAAACGAAACATAACTTTATAATAAATGTTTAACCTAAGTTGAGCGATTCGAACAAAGTGAAGAGGCGCTTTACTTAGGTATAACCCTCCCGACCTCCGGTACGGGACAGGCTGACCTAGGAATTGTTGGTTTTCACATTTTGAGTA